>JBFMGF010000028.1 GCA_040752675.1 Acidobacteriota bacterium | reverse complement strand
AATCGATGATTTTGCTTTGAAGAAACTTCAATTATGGTGATAAGAAGCGTCGCTTTGTTCCCAATCACACATCGATATCAGGACAGTCCCATAATGCGTCCTTCCAAGAGGTCTACCCTTTCTGCCTTAGGAGAAGCGGGGAGCCCCGGCATTCTGATTATGTCTCCAATGAGGGGAACTACGTAGCCTGCTCCGCCGGCCAGAATGATCTGGCGGACCGTGATCTCAAAATCCTCGGGGCGTCCAACCATTGTTGGATCTTCCGAGAGTGATTTCTGTGTCTTCGCCACGCATACGGCCAGCTCTTCATAGCCAAGTTGACGGATGAGCTTCAGATCACGCTCTGCCTCTTTCGTGTAAAGAACATCCGAAGCGCCGTACATCAGCCTGGCGATCTTCTCTATCTTCACCTTGATCGGTTCCGACCAGTTGTAAAGAGGACAGAAATGCCGTGAAGACTTTTCTGCCTGCGTCATCACCTGGCGCGCCAGCTCAACTCCACCTTCCCCTCCTCTTGTGAAAACCTCTGCCTCCGCGAAGGGAACGCCTATCCCATCGCAAGCTCGCCTTACGATGGCAATCTCATCGCCGGTATCAGCAGGGAAACGATTCAGCGCCACGATGGGAGGTTCGCAGAATGTCTTGATATTCTCAATATGCTTGGTAAGATTCCCTAATCCTCTTTCGACAGCCACCGGGTCAGGTTTGTCAAGTTCATCCCTCTTCCCTCCCCCATGCAACTTCAGGGCTCTAACCGTTGCCACAAGGACAACCGCTGCTGTATCGAGGTTTGCTGATGTGCATTTGATATCGAAGAACTTTTCCGCACCCAGATCAAAGCCAAAGCCGGCTTCAGTTATGACCCAGTCCGCGTGGGCGATCGCCATCTTCGTGGCAATCACGGAATTGCACCCGTGAGCAATGTTGGCAAAGGGACCGCCATGAACAAATGCAGGAACTCCTTCGCAGGTCTGGACCAGGTTCGGAAGCATGGCATCCCTGAGGAGGATCATCATGGATCCTACGGCTTTGAGGTCGGCAGCCGTGACAGGTTTCTTATCATACGTAAAGGCCACAAGGATGCGGCTCAATCGCTGCCTTAGATCTTCTGCATTTTCCGCCAGGCAGAGGATCGCCATGACCTCCGAAGCGGGCGTAATATCGAAGCCGGTCTCGCGGGGAACTCCCTGAAGGACGCCTCCAAGCCCGATGACTACCTGTCGCAGGGCGCGGTCGTTTAGATCGATAACGCGGCGCCATAGGACACGGCGCGGGTCGATCTCAAGAGGATTATCATGATGTATGTGATTATCGAGAAGAGCCGCCAGCAGATTATGGGCAGTAGAAACAGCATGAAAATCTCCTGTAAAGTGAAGGTTGATGTCATCGGCTGGAACAAGGCTGGATCTGCCGCCGCCAGTCGCGCCTCCCTTGAGGCCGAAAGTAGGACCGAGCGAAGGTTCACGCAGTGCCAGACAGACCTTTTCTCCTGTCCTTGCCAGCCCCTGTGCCAGACCGATGGATATCGTGGTTTTTCCTTCGCCCGCATCTGTGGGCGTTATTGCAGAGACCAGTATCAATTTGCCAGGCTTTCGACCGGATTGGATCACTCTGGCTGTCGCCTCCGTTCTTATCTTCGCCTTATCACTCCCGTACAGAATGACATCCTCCCTTTTTATTCCAAGACCTTCAGCCACCTCTATGATCGGGCGCGCACTCGCGTTTCTCGACATGATTCCCCCTTCCAAGAATCCGTGATGATTTAATTTTTCATCACCAATTTTACCAGAGATTCCCGTTCCCCTGTCATCTTTTCTTTACCTGAAACTCTTCTCGTAACGCCTTGGTTTTGGGTGCTGGAGAAATCTTTCGCTCATCCAAGTAACTGAGGCGTTACCTCTTCTCTCACATTCTTCTTGAGAAGGATACATCCTGTATGGTATCGTTTGCATGTTGTTTTGGCTTTCTCCAGAAAAACCGGAGGGTTTTTATGAAAAGTCTGAAAAATCTTTCGGTAATAAAATTTGTTCCCGTCTTGATGGCCGTTGCGATCACCGGCATTCCAACAACCTCTCCCGCGGAGGGTCTGGACCCCTCCAACGCCATTGATAACTACAGGCGGCTGATGGAATGGAAGTTCAGCAGCGAGACCATCGCGGTTCCAGAAGAGGGAATCTCCTTCAGCAGAGACTGCGGCGCCTGGGTCCTGGAATCGGGGAAGATCAGGCTGATGGAACCGCTTTCAAATGGCGCCGTCACCGGATTGGTCTTTGAGGGGAAGGGACGCTTTCAGATGACCATTCCCGACCCCATCGAGGTAAACCAGGTCAAGCGTTTTTCTGGTCAGAGCAGCTTGAACAAGATTGAGACGACCTTCACCAGGCTTCTGCTTCGAACATCGGAAGATCTTATCTATCAGCTTGTCACCATACCCATGAGCAGCGCCTATGCTCCCGACAGATTGGCAAAGGACCGGCAGGAAGTCTGGTTGAGACTGGCTTTCCTGGATATCGATGCCCGCGTGCTGGCGGGCCTTCTGAATGCAGGGGATGAATTTCTGTTCGTGGATATGAAGACCAATGATTTTGGATGGCTGGCCTTTTCATTCGACAGATTACAGAACGAGGAGATCCAGCTTCACAAACAGAAGGAGAACTTCGATTTCATCGAGACCTGGGTCAGCCTCGATAGGGCTTCCGACAGACAAGCATCAGGGCGGCCGACGCATATTCGCAGAGATCAAATGGATGTTACTCATCTCGACATCGAGGTCGATCTGACCAAATGGATCATGAACATCTCCTGGCGGCTTGGCGAGCCTTCTACCATCGACACGGCTAAATTCCGTTCGACGGTCACCTTCCAACCTCTTATGGATGGTCAGCAGGCGATCGAGTTGACGCTTAACCCGGAAGCCGTCGTTGATTCCGTCTCCACTCCTGAAGGGCAGGAGCTCCGCTTCATCCGTGAACCGATCGGCAAGCGCTTCATCTCTCTGGGAAAGGATAACAACGATGAATCTCTTCTGATCATTCTGGACGAGCCTACCGTTAGAGGAAAAGAAAAAAAGATCGTCGTCGGTCACCGGATGAAGATGAGCAATTATGTCTCCGGCAACGACTGGTATCCCTGCCTCGGCGGCAATATCAACGACCTCCATACCGTCCGCCTTAAGGTGATGCACAACCAGAAGTACAGCATCACAGCGGTTGGAAAGCGTGAGCAGGAAACAATCCAGGATAAGATCAAGACAACCATCTGGAGTACGGAAGTGCCGACAAAGATGTACGGCTTCACCGTCGGAGAAAAGTTCGACGAGGAGAAGGTAAAGCTTGAGGGAGTCCCCGAAGTCATCTCCTTCGGCGTGAGCATCAACAGGAACATGGTTAAAAATGTCGCCATTGATGTCGCCAGGAGCCTCCATTTCTACAAATGGCTTCTCGACGTCGATTTTCCCTGCGAAACCATGTATGCCACCTGCATCGACAGCTATCACGGCCAGTCCTTCGACGGCTTCCTGCACCTGTCCGAGTATACCTTCGACAGCGAGCATCCGGGCGCCACGGAACTCTTCCGCGCTCATGAGGTCGCTCATCAGATGTGGGGACATATGGTTGGATGGAAGAGCTATCGGGACCAATGGCTGAGCGAGGCCTTTGCCGAGTATTCCGCCATGCTCTACGTCGAAACAGCCATGCCAAAGGATAAGTACTTCTACGAGATCCTCGAGACCTATACTAACATGCTCATCGGCTCGCTCAAGAGCTCTTTCAGCAAATTCTCCCGCCCCTGGCTGACGGAATACGCCATCAAGAGGAAGGAGAAGATCGGGCCCATTAGCCTGGGATACCGTGCCGGCTCTGCCGAAGCCCCCGGCGTCTATTTCATGCAGAGCTATCACAAGGGGCCTCTCGTTCTGCACATGTTGCGGATTCTTCTCCGGAACTCGACGAAGAGCGAAGAGATGTTTCGGACCATCCTCAAGGATTTCCTGCATACCTATAAGGGTCAGGCAGCCTGCACGGACGATTTCCAGAGAATCGTCGAGAAGCACTCGAAGGAAGATTGGTCCTGGTTCTTCAACCAGTGGGTTCATGGATCTGCCATCCCGCTTTACACCTGGACATATACCGTCTCGGACAAACCCAACGAGAAAGGCCTTTACAATATCGAAGTTAAAGTGAAGCAGAGCGACGTCCCGGAGGATTTCAAGATGTTCGTCCCGATCCGGATTGAGCTGGACGATAAGACGGTAAAGCAGATCGTCGTCCCTGTCGATCAACCAGAGAAACCTTTCACCCTGATGTCCCAGAAAAAACCCAGGGAGATCTTCTTCAACCCGGATCATGCCGTACTTGCCGAGGTTAAGAAAAAGTAAAGAGAAGAGATGGGAAACTCAGTGGGTCAAGATTTGATGGAAATCATTTGAAATCCGTCACTATTCTTGGAGGATATATGCCGCTTACCACACTCAATATCAATAAGAAAAAGTACAGGATTGATGTCGATCCGGATACTCCGCTGCTCTGGGTGCTCAGAGATACGCTGGGACTCACGGGGACAAAGTATGGCTGCGGCCGTGGCCTCTGCGGCGCTTGCACGGTCCACATGAATGGCGAAGCGACTCGCTCATGCATCACTACGGTCAGTGAAGCTAAGGGAAAGAAGATTATGACCATCGAAGGGTTTGCCGCCGACCCGAAACATCCTCTCCTGCTCGCCTGGCTGGAAGAAGAAGTCTCGCAGTGCGGTTACTGCCAGCCGGGACAGATCATGGCCGCGGCCGCTATTCTGTCCCGCAGGCCAAAACCGACGGATAGCGACATCGAAACGGCCATGGCAGGAAACCTCTGCCGCTGCGGGACCTATTCGAGGATCCGCCGTGCCATTCACCGCGCCGCGAAAGGAGGGGATGCCAGATGAAGAAAAGACACGCTATCCAGATCCCTCTATCTCAAGTATCGGCAAAACTTCCGTCCTTGAACAGTTGGATTCAAGGCGCTCAAACATCAGAGGTTCAGACATCGACCGTCCGGTGTTCAGGCATCTCTCGAAGAGATTTTATAAGAGTCGTCTCCATGAGCGGCAGTGGATTGCTGCTTGCGTTCCATATTCCCGCCATCGCTTCCATTAATTCCAGTGAAGCACCTTCAGAATCTTTCGAGCCCAATGCTTTCTTGAGGATCGATAAAGATGGGAGGGTCACGATCACCGTGGCGCGCTCGGAGATGGGTCAGGGTGTCCTCACTTCCATACCGATGCTTATAGCTGAAGAGCTGGAAGCCGACTGGTCGAAGATCCGTGTTGAACAGGCCATGGCGCATCCGCAAAAGTACGGGAGCATGATCACGGGCGGAAGCTCCAGCGTACGCTTAGGATGGGAACCGCTGCGCAAAGCCGGCGCGACGGCCCGCGAGATGCTGATCGCCGCTGCCACTCAGATCTGGGGAGTTGACCGATCGACTTGCCGTGCTGATAATGGAGCCATCATCCACGCCGTGACCGGAAAGCGGCTGAGCTATGGCGAGCTTGTCGAAACTGCGTCCCGACTCCCAGTTCCTGAAAATGTCCCGCTCAAAGACTCGAAAGATTTCAGGATCATCGGAAAAAGAATGCCCAGGCTGGACTCTGTGGACAAGATATCCGGCAAAGCCACATACGGGATTGACGTCAAAGTCTCCGGCATGCTCATCGCGACCGTCGCGCGAAGCCAGGTCATCGGCGCTAAAGTCAGGAGCTTCGACGCGGCAAAGGCGAAAACGGTCAGGGGTGTTCGAGATGTAGTCCAGATCCAGAGCGGAGTCGCCGTCGTGGCTGATTCGACGTGGGCGGCCATCCAGGGAAGAAACGTCCTCGTCATCGATTGGGATGAGGGGCCAAATAAAAATTTGAGCAGCTCGGAAATCCGCAAAATGTTCGAAGAGAAGAGTAAGGAAGAAGGTGTCGCTGCCCGTAAAGAGGGGGATTTTGCAAGTGCCTTCACTTCCGCCTTGAAGAAACTCGAGGCCGTCTATGAACTGCCCTTCCTCGCCCATACTCCCCTGGAGCCAATGAACTGCGTGGCTGATATTCGAAGCGATCGCGCTGAAGTCTGGGCTCCCAGTCAGACACCCCAGTGGGCGCAGGAAACGGTTTCAAGGGTTGCCGGATTACCGGTGGAGAAGATCATGCTGCATGTTCCACTTCTGGGAGGGGGTTTTGGTCGCCGTCTGATGTATGACTATGCGAGCGAGGCCGCTCAAGTCTCCAAGGCAGTGGGCGCTCCTGTGAAGTTAGTATGGACGCGCGAAGACGACATGACACACGACTTTTACAGGCCAGCAAGCTATCACAATGTGGCTGCGGGAATCGATGCGGAAGGCCGGTTGACAGCCTGGAAGCATCACATCACTGCTCCCTCCATCATGGCTCAGCTCTTCCCTGAACAACCGCTCGAGGGGGCTCCAGATGCGGTTGATGGCGCTGCTCAGATCGAGTACCAGATCCCCAACATCCTTGTTGACTACGTCATGGCCAATACTCCAGTGCCGGTGATGTGGTGGCGCTCTGTCTATAATTCGCAGAACCCGTTTGTCAATGAATCGTTCATAGATGAGATCGCCCATGCCACCAACGCTGATCCCTTCGACTTAAGACGCAAACTCCTTCCTGAAACATCTCGCCTGCGTGGAGTCCTGGAGCTGGCGGCGCAAAAAGCCGGCTGGGGAAGACCTCTCCCCGCGCGCTGGGGCCATGGGATTGCAGGCCACTTCTCGTTCGGCAGCTATGTCGCCCAGGTTGCCGAAGTTTCCGTTTCAGCGAACTGGAAGGTCAAAGTGCATCGCATAGTCTGCGCGGTGGATTGCGGCCATTTCGTGAATCCTGACACGATCGAAGCCCAGATGGAAGGGGGGATCATCTTCGGTCTCTCCGCAGCGATGCGGGGCGAAATAACCATAGAGAAAGGAACGGTCGTTCAGAAGAACTTCAACGATTACAATCCACTCCGGATCGACGAGATCCCGAGTATCGAAGTCCACATTCAAAAGAGCTCTGAAGCACCGGGCGGCATCGGCGAGCCGGGCGTTCCCCCGGTCGCGCCGGCCGTCTGCAATGCCATCTTCGCCGCCACCGGCAAACGGATCCGAAAGCTTCCCATCATGTCTTCTAACTTATGAAGATATAAAGTTGATACCTTCTCTAATTGAATTCATCCGCGATGTCAACCTATCGCTCGTAACCATAAAGTTCAAAAATGAAAAGCCCTTCAAGATGCCGACCCTTCTGCAGAAGATGTCGATTCTCTCCATAACGGCAGGCATGCAGGGAATCATTATCGCCGCGCTTGGCTGCCCGAATGGCTGCGACTTCTGCGTGACATCACATTACTGGAAGAGACGCTATATCCCATACTTCAAGAGTGGTTATGAGATCTACACTCAGATAAAGAAATATAAAAGAGATCATGGTCTCAATGCCGTAATCATCATCGATGAGGAGTTTTTATTGAACCGAAAGAGGGCTCTTGAATACCTCGAATGCATCAGGAAGGAGCGCCATTGGGACGTCCACCTCATGTGTTTCAGCTCTATCAAGGCTCTTTCACAGTACTCCTTGGAAGAGCTCATGGAGATGAATCTTGAGATCGTCTGGCTCGGCTACGAGGCGCATGGGGCAGGCTATGCCAAGATGGAAGGGAAAAATCCAGATGAGTTGATCCGCGAGCTTCAAAGCCACGGGATTGCCGTCCTGGCCTCTTCCATCATAGGCTACGATTACCAGACGAGAGAGGTCATCGAGAAGGAATTTCAAACGCTGATGACCGTCGAGCCGTCGTTCACACAGTTCCTCATCTACAGTCCCGTCTATGGGACTCCTCTCTACGATAGACTGAAGAAGGAAAACAGGCTGTTGCCCGGATTCGATGATCCCCGTCGATACAGACACAAAGAAATAGACGGATTCACGCTTCAACACAGACATCCACATCTCAGCCAGCAAGAAGCTTCCGAGATCGTCGAAGAGCTTTACAAGAAGGATTACGAGCTTCTCGGACCCTCCATCATCCGCATCGCCAGAGTCTGGTTCGAGGGTTATCTGAGAATGATTGAGAACTAATCTTTCCAGCGGTCCTAATAAGGAAGAACCCTTACAGAAAGAAGATGACTGTGACGATCAAAAAGACAGGAATGAGTATCAGGCCGGAGTAGAGCATGTAGGCGAAGAAGCTCGGCATCTTCACCCCTCTCTCCTCGCAGATAGCCTTCACCATAAAGTTTGGACCGTTCCCGATATAGGAGTTAGCTCCCATGAAAACTGCTCCTGTACTGACAGCTTTCAGCAGGATCTCGGGAACACCGACCACCGAG
>JBFMGF010000027.1 GCA_040752675.1 Acidobacteriota bacterium | reverse complement strand
TGCTGAGACGAGGGATGTCTTTCCAGCGCCTCCATGCCCGATAAGGGCGATGTTCCTGATATCAGCAGTGTTTTGGACCTTCATCATCCGCTCCTTTCCGATCCGATCATCAAATTGGTATGAAATTTACATTTTTAAATTCATTAATATAGCATGCTCGCTCTTCATATTACAATAACAAAAGCCGTTGGATGCGTTCTGGCTCAGGTTGCTTTGCTGAGAAAGGCTTTGTTCGACCGAGCATGCATGATGCTCTTTCTCAAAGAGGGGAGAGTTATCTTATTGATGTGGAAAGGGGATTTTATCAGACTTTCATGCGCGATCCATGTTCCTCGGTTATGAAGATCCAGCTTATGAGTTTTCCGATATTGATCTCTTTCTCTTTAAGCCAGAAATCCCTGTCGCGATCGTAGTGACTCCCCGTCTCCGAGGAGTTGATCTTCCGGATCTCTTCTTGGATCTTCTTGAATCGGCTGTTCCATTTCTTCATGTTCTGAACGCGGAGATCAACCCATCCATCGTAAGCCCAGCGGTTGATGTTCCGAACGGTTGGTTTGCCTTCATCAAACGGCGTGGGGATCTTGATGGAAGGCCCCCGGAGAAGCCTCCTGCCATCAGGCATCAGGATGGGGATCCCAATGGAGATAATCTCGGCACGCAACGTTCTGTCTCGCTCTATGATGGTCGTCACATTCCTGGAAATCTCCGAAGGAGAGGTCTCTGCCGCTCTGTCCAGAGTCCTGTAAACTTTCTTGATCAGAAAAGCTTCGTAGAGAAGTTTCGAGAGGCGCGGAGGTCCCAGTATCTCAAAGGCGACGCTTTCCTTTTTGTATTTCTTCTCGAGTTCCAGCATCTGCTTGATGGCTCTCTCCCTCAGGGAGCCGGCCCGGTATGTAGGGCCCATCGTCGCATTGTCCAGAGCATTGATCACATCGTGACCGGAGTTAATCCCCTTGATCTCGAGGATGGTATTTCTGGCGATATCCTCCGGAGTGACGAACTCCATCTGGCCGAGGGCAGTAATTGTTTCGAATTCCCCCCTGCTGAAGAATCCGTTCTCTCCTGTATCGATGTAAACAGATCGCAGGATATCGTTTTTTCTGAGCCTCTCGAACTCTGCGGCAACATGAAGACTCCCGTTCTTCATAAGGTAGATCCCCTTTGAGGGCGGACAGTCATAGAGAGGAATAGTTGTTCCCTTCTTCAGGATAGGCCCGTAAGCGACGCTCTTCCAGGCAATGGCGGCGGTAGGCTTGATCTCCTTCGTGATTGGGGCATCGGGTGTTCTTGCCATCAGGAAAAGGAGCATCGTGTGTGCTCCTGCCATGACTGATTTACTCAGAAGCACTCTCGATGGCTTCTCCTCGCTGTGCGTGTAAGGAATATTCAGGCCCATTCCTCCCGTACCGCTCGTTCCTATCTTGATGTAGACCTTCGTTCCCGCGCTCTTCATGGATTCGTAGAGGATCTGGATATGCCGGACGAGTTGTGGCGTGTCGAGCGTGCAGAGATGCCTCTCGATGCTGGAGCGGAAGTCGTCATCTTCTCCGCTTTTAACCCTGTCGGAAGCTTTCAGGACTTCAGCCGCGCTCCTGTATATGTCTTGATAGGCAAGAGCCGTGGCCGTATTGATGCAGTCCACGATGATGTCAGGTTTGAACCTTCGGAGGATCCGGTAGAGATAGGACCTCTTTAGAAGAGCTTCATCCATCTTTTCCAGCACGTCGGAGATCATGAATCTTCTATACTGCTGGTTGTATAGGATCTCCTCGCGGGTTTTGTCCTTCAGGGAAGCCCTGACGAATATGTTTCCGCTTACGCCGCTCATCCTGGTCTTCGAACCCGGGAATTTTGATTTCATCTCTGTGATCGTCTCTTTGACTTCATCTTCGAAGAGGGAACATACGATGAGCTCTCCGGGCTCTTCCTTCATCAGCATCCTGCAGACGGCTGCGCCAACGAGTCCGGCACCTCCAAAGACGAGCACGGTCTTTCCCTTGATTTCCATTATCGAATCCTCTTATCTAAAGCAAATGAGCACTGCATAAAAGGGGACTTCCAAAAACTGAATTTTCTCCAGACCGCAAATGAGCTTTGACATTTTGATTTAATAATATGCCATATTACATCTAAGAAATCTATCCTGAATACTTAGAGGAGTTTCCCGATCCGATGGAATTCTTGACCACTGAGTGGCACTTTGCACGCTCGACGCGAAAGAAGCACACCCGAGCACATTTTCGTGCGACCAACCGAAGCGGTATTAATCCTTCTTGTTGTTTCTTTCAGTTTCTGCTTCGGATGATCCTTCAAAAAGCTGCTTATAGTGGAGAGAATGCTCCTCCTTGTACCATTTCCTGGAGACTTTTCCATCCCAGAAGGCAAAGTTTGCCGGATAAACATCGGGGTCGAATATGGCGTGATAGAAATGCCAGACGATGATGGCAAGAGTTGCAAGGATCGCCTCATAGAAGTGGATTGCTATCGCTACGTCGATCACCCATCTCGGGATGAACTGTGTTGTCGCGCTTTCAAACCACGCCATGAATCCTGTGATACTCATGACAACAATTCCCCAGACGAGAGCCCAGTATTCTGCCTTCTCGATATATCCGAAGCGAGCGAACTCCGGTCTAATCGAACTCAGGCCGAGATAGTACTTCATGTTCTGTATGAAATCGAACATGTCTTTCTTAACGGGAAAGAACTCTTTGAAGATCTGCCATCCCTCTTTAGTGAAGATGATGTAGCCGACATGATGGATACCCGCTCCCATAAGAAAGCTGGCGGCGATCCGATGCCCGAGCCGTCTCACCCATTCATTGCTTCCCATGAGCCAGGCGAACCAGGATTCCGGATACTTCAACGCAAATCCAGTGATGACTAGGACAAAGAAGCTGATGGTAAGCGTTAGATGCTGGATCCTCTGGTTCAGGTTCATCCGGAGGATGGTTCTATCCGGAGAGTGAAGATATGGCAGAGCCTTTTTCCTCCAGATCAACGCATTGTGGATCAGCATGGATCCTATTGTGAGAATGATGAGGCAGATGTAAAAGTTCCTCACCCATCGTGTCAGGATGCTGCCGATATCCTTTGAAATGCCGACTTCAATGTGTATCTTCCCCTTGGTAAAGTTCTCGCTTGCTCCGGGGTGGCATTTCCCGCAGGTAACTGCAAGGTTGTCCTTATGAATCGTTGATTTGGGGTCCGACGACGGCAGAATGTCATGAACTCCATGACAGCTGGCACAGTTTGCGGCGACCTTTGAACCAAGCTGCGAAGCAAGGCCATGATAGCTGTCGAGATAAGTGCGTCCTCGTGCTCCTGGCACGCCGAACTCCTGAGACAGTCGGATCCCTTCATGGCACTGAACGCAGGTCGTACGAGCAAGGGATTGTGCGGCAACGGATGAGGTCGGATCGATGTGAGGCTTGATTAGGTGAATGCCATGGCAGTCGGTGCAGACGGGGGATTGCCAGTTCCCCCTGTGAATGGCTCTACCGTGGATGCTCTGACTGAACTTTTCTTCGATTGTCTTATGGCACTGACTACAGGTCTTGGGGATGTTGAACTTGAAGATTGGAGATTCAGGATCGGCGCCTGAACGGATGTCATGGCTCTTATGGCAGTCTGTACAGATGGCAGCCCTCAGCTCTCCACTGCCTATCGCTTTACCATGAACGCTCTCCGTGTAAGAGAAGAAGGGCTGACCAGAGAAGCCGGCACTCTCCATGACGAATTTTTCGCTGTGACAGACCCCGCAACTCTGGGGAATGTTAGCCCTGTACGTTTTTGATTGTGGATCGCTTGAAGGAAGAATCAGATGAGCATTACCATGGCAGTCCAGGCAACTGGCAGCTTTTATGTGCTCTTCGCGAATGGCCCTGGAATGCATTCCCTCGTTGTAAGCGGCA
The DNA here is from genome assembly GCA_040752675.1 of Acidobacteriota bacterium. NCBI lineage: Bacteria > Pseudomonadati > Acidobacteriota > Acidobacteriota bacterium. The sequence continues at coordinate 14,386 of JBFMGF010000027.1, read as the reverse complement.
TCTGCTTCCGTGTGGCATTCCGCGCAGGAGACTCTTTTTGGTGCAGGGTCGTGAGGGTAGCTCTTCACGTCGGCATGGCAATCCGTGCAAGCGAAGGGGGCATGAATGGAGTTCTGATAACCCTTATCATCAACATGGACGCTGATCTTCTTCGAATCGATCTCTTTAATTAGAGAGGGGTCGCTGTGGCAGGCAAGACAATCTTCGTTGCTCATTCCGGCGCTATGAGTCCAGTAAAAGAATGCAAAAAAGGAGAGAATGAAGATAAGAATGGATAAGCGAAAGGAAGAACATGTTAATGAATTCACGAGTTTCATCATACTTACTTATGTGACCCTTTTAACTCCATTTATCAACCCGACATCTTAAAAGCTTTTTAAGATAACCCCAGTTGAAGGTTGACCTCTCTAAATTCTTTAATTATCCACAAGCTTTGTAAAACGCGAACTATTTCTTCTTTTCGAGAATCTTCTCGATCTCTTTCGCCCTCTTGATAAGATTCTCATAGATCTCCCGGGCAGCCATATAGTTGTGAACAGGGTTGGATGAATTCAGGAAACCCTGATCTTCCAAGAGAGCTTGCAGCTCTTTCATGTACTTTTCTCGAGATGCCCTGGGAAGGCTGGACCCTTCCAGGGCTTTTGCTAGATTGTCCAGGAGAACGGTCAGGGCTACATCCTTTTCCTCTGCTTCCCGTTCCCAGTCGATGAGCATCTTTCCGTATCCTTCATCATGGCAATCTATGCATTTCTGCTTGATGGCGTTAAGGCTCTGGTCTTTCGATGTGAGGTCGTGGCATGATGTGCAGGGAAGATCGGCCTGGAACATAATATCCTTCAGTGAAGGACCCTGGAACGTCTTGTAGTTTCCTGTATAGAACTTCTCTTCGGCGTGATGACATCTTCCACATTTTTCTTCTCCGCCATGGTGGCATTCCATGCAGCCTTCCTTCGTGATGATCCTCATCTTATGTTTTTCAGGTGAATGACAAACGGTGCAGTCTATTTCGATGAGGGAGCTGTGGAGAGAGTGGGGGAAACTTATGCCCATCTCTTTAAAGGTCAGTTCTTCCGGGATCCCGATGCGATCGTGGCAGAAAGAGGTGCAGTATTTTCCCATCTTCTGGAAGATCTCAGGCTTGGCAGGGAGAAGGGAGACATTGGAGGGTCTGACGATCCTGATGGCGAGTTCAGATTGCTCCCATGCTTCCTTGAGAAGCCTGTATGAGTAATCGATGTTATGAGCAGGTTTGCCTGACTGCACGAGTCTGAAATTGTAGATGGCATCATTCATCAGGGTAACGACCTCTTCCGATCTCGGATTCTTATTTGCCTCTTCTCTTTCAACGATCCTTTCCGCGAAGGAAACGGCGGACTCAACACTTCTGATGAGATTGGCTCCCTTACGAATCCAGTCATAGAGCATCAGGTCATATCCCTTTCCATGGCATTCGACGCACGATCTTGCCCTGCTCGTCACGATCTCCGCTTTAATGGCATCGCTTGGCTTTTCCCCTTCAGACCGGTGCTTGTGGCACCCATCGCAGGCCACCTGAGCGGCAAACATACGGCTGGGTGTATCGGCGACTCCTCTCCCGCTGGCTCCCATGTAGAGTTCTTTCTGCGACGCGTGGAGTTTCGCATGGCAGTTTTCGCATCTTACCTCGAGAGCCTGGATAAGCCGGACTTCGCCGTGCTCGATCGGCTCATGGCATTTAAAACAGTTGATGCCAACGTTCGTAACGTGGACCTTGTGGATGAAGAGAGGTTCTTGAGCCTTTTCAGCCCTTTCCACATGGCAGGAGTTGCATCTCTCCAGCGGAACGTCGCCGCTTCCGGAAGCCACATCAATGTGGCACTGATTGCAGGCAACGCCGATCTTCAGATAGGATTCATGGCTGAATGAGAACCCCTCATGTTCCACGATCTTCGTCGGGGTTCCATGGCAGGAAGGGCATCCCGTCATCGATTGTCCCCGCGTCGCTCCTTTGAAGTGACAAAGGAAGCAGACCTTCTCCGTTACAGCGATATGCTCTCCCTGAACGATCTGGGAGTGGCAGCTCACGCATTTTAGCTTTTCTCCCCTCTTTATCTTTCCGAGATGGTTCTGATGATCGAACAGGATGCTCCCTTTGAATTTAACCTTTTCGGAAAGAGCGCCGGGATGACAATTTGCATTGAGGCATCGCTTATCCTCGATGACGGCGATCGGTCTCGGGTTATATGTGTTCGTGACGTACTTGAGAGTATTGATCATATTGACGACGGGCCGGAACTTATGGCATTTAAGGCAGTTGTAGTTGTTGTGGTTCGATGTCCGCCATTGATCGTAATACGGTTTCATATAATGGCAGATCTTGCAGGAAGCAGGAAAAGTCGACGTGAAGTAGAACAGGAGGTTTGCCGAAATGAATATGAAAAACAAAAGGATGGAAAGATAGAAGATCCCCCTCTTCTCTCTGAGAAAGGTGTCTCCGATCTCTCTAAAGAATCTCCCAATCAATCTCATTGTTCTCGCTCAGCCTCGCGTTTCTTCTTACCTTCTTCCATCAATCTCTTGTATTCGAGCGGATGCTCCTCCATGATCTCTTCCTTCGTAATCCTTCCATGCCACCAGAGGAGGCTTCCCGGGAATTTGGATGGGTTGAAGTGAACATTGTAAAAATGCCAGATGACTATGGCGAGTGTTGCAAGGAGTGCCTCATCGCTGTGAGCCTCCTTGGAGATGTCAAGGATGAATTTGGGAAGATAGCGCAGTGAGAAGTTCTCGAACCAGAGCAGAGCCCCGGAACCGATCATGATGACGCATCCCCAGTAGACCGCCCAATAGTCGAACTTTTCCACATAGCTAAACCGGTCGAACTGTGCCTTCTCATTTGATTTTCCGAGGAAGTATTTTATCATGGTGATGAAGTCCTTGACATCCTTCCACTTGGGGATTAGGAGAAGGAAATCTCTCCGTCCATCCCGGCTCAAAAACGTGTAAAGCGTGTGGTAGATGGCGACGAAGATTAGGAGGCTTGCCCCGGCCCTGTGAAGTAGCCTGCTGCTTTCGAGTCCTCCGAGAGTATGGATAAGTTGTTTCATGAGCGGGGCATCAGGGAACTTCATCGGCATCCCGGTGATGATGAGAATAATGACGCTCGTGAAGAGTACCATGTGCTGGAATCGAAAATTTCTGTTGAACCGGATGAAGCTCTCCGCTTCAAGCTTTTTCTTCTCGATCTTTTTCTCCTTCTCCTCTTGCTCTTTCTTCTCGCGGTCTCTCCTGGCCTCTTCGAGGACCAGGATCTCCCGCACAACCTCTTCTTTGATCCGCTCCTGAACCTTACTCCGGACCCCTTTAATGATCTCATCATTGATGGTGACGCCTTTTCTCTCGAGATCGCGGATAATCTCTTCCACGAGCTCTTCTGATCGGACCTTCTTCTCGTTTCCCAGATCTTCGGTCATGAGTTCCTGTCTTCTTTTTCCTTCTTTTTTAAGATATTCGATTTTCTGTAGAAATCGAGGAGGATATGAAGGACAAGCCCGAGCATAGTCAGCAGAGTCAGATACTTGAAGAATGAAGCGACGTAATAGATGATTCCGGCTTCCTTCTTGCTGGCATCCATGTGGATCTTGCCTCTGGCATAATTCGTATTCGCTCCTGGATGGCACTTGCCGCAGGTTTTCGGAATGTTGTTGATGTAAATTGAAGATTGAGGATCCGAAGATGGACGAATATCGTGGACGCCATGGCAACTCGCACAGTTGGCAACCACTTTTGAACCGAACTTAACCGCGATCCCATGGAAGCTTTCTTTGTACGTGGCAACCTGCTCCACTTCAATGCCGTATTTGCCGACGATCGCCTCTTCTTCATGGCAATGCTCGCAGGTCTTTACGACATTGACCGGAAAAACAGGCGAATCGGGATCCGTTTTCGCCTGGATCAGATGTTCTCCATGGCATCCGGTGCAAGTCGGAGCTTCGATTGCACCTCTCTGATGGAAGGCAACGCCGTGGATACTGTTGATGTATTGACCGTAGACCTCGATGTGGCATTTCCCACAAGTTGCGCCAACTCGCTCTCTGAAAACCAGAGAGTCAGGATCCTTGGTATGCCTGATCGCATGATCCCCATGGCAGTGCTGACAGACTGGAGCCTTTTGATTTCCCTTCTCAGATTCAATTCCGTGGACGCTCCTCCGGTACTCTAGATAGGCATCAGATTGAGGTGCTCCCTCGAGATTCCCCTTGAAGTGGCATCGCGTGCAGCGCACCTTCGTGGGTGTGTCCTTATGGGGGATCTCCACGACGTCGTAATGGCAATCTGTGCAGATCTTGTTCTTATGAACGGAGCCGATGATACCTCCCTGATCGACATGAAGCTTGATCACCTGCCCATCTTCCCGGACCTTCTTGAAATCCTTCCTCCCATGGCAGATCATGCACTTCTGAATAGGGAGCGTTGCCAGTACGCTGGTAGAAGCGAGCAGAAAAGCTGTAATGAAACTGGCGATTAGAAAAATCGTTTTGATAGTGCTCTTCAATGCAAAACCTTCGATAAATTTATATGGATCGTTTGTGCCTTCCTCTCTAAGGCTGCTCCTTGTCCGAGTCTTTTATCCTCTCGTATTCAAGCGGATGTGTTCTCTTCAATTCCTCTTCGGAGATCTCACCGGTCAACCAGATGCGGTTGAACCGGAAGGGAAGAGAGAGATGGACATTGTAAACATGCCACAGAAAAAGAATGATGAAGAGGATGAGCCCCTGATATCCATGGATGATGGTCGTCAGGTCCATGACCCATTTCGGAAGGATGGTAAGAGCCTGATCCTCAAACCAGAGTATGAATCCCGTGTTGGTCATGAGAATGATCCCGACGAGGACTCCCCAGTATTGGAATTTTTCCTTGTAGCTGTAACGATCGTAGAGGGGAGCCATCACGGAAAGGCCAAGATTGGCTCTTAATTGATCGAAGAAATCCTTGAAGTCCTTTCCCCTAATCTTGAAGTGCATCATCTCGCGATGCCCTTCCTCTCTGAAAATGACGTACCAGACGTGATAGAGGCAAAGGATAATCATGGCAATGGCGGCCGTTCGGTGGATGTACCCCCTGGCCTCCACCCCACCTTCTATCTTGATCATGAGCGCTCCCAGCCATGTCTTGTGATACATGAGAGCAAGACCGGTCACGGCCAGGATGATCATCAGCACGACGAGCAAGATGTGCTGGATCCTCTGTTCAAGTGAGAATCTCTGGAACGTTCTTATTTTGCCTCTTTCCGCGGCAACCTTATCAGCCATGCTGATCCCTCCTCCCTTTTTCGCGCTTCCTCCCAATGGCTTCGAGAATGATGTGTGTGAGGAATCCGGCCACCAGGATCATTATGAACCAGATATAGAACTGCCTGACTAAGAATTTTCCAAGAGAGCTTCCGGGTTTTGCCTCGACATGGACTTTTCCTATCTTGAACTTCTCTCCTGCGCCGGGATGGCATTTCCCGCAGGTCTTCGAGAGATTGTCCGGATGGATGGAGGAGAGAGGATCGGCCGAGGGGCGGATGTCATGGATGCCGTGACAGCTTGCACAGTTGGCGACCATCGTTTCTCCAAATCTGATGGCGAGACCATGATAGCTGTCCAGATAGGTCTTCAACCGCTCACCCGGAGAGATGAACCGCTCGGCGAGTCTTTCTCCTTCGTGGCAATGCGAGCATGTTATGGGGATGTTCGTGGCGAAAACCAGGGAACCTGGGTCCGCCGGGGGAGCGATTCTGTGCTCGCCGTGGCAGTCCGTGCAAGTGGGAGCGAGGAGATTGTCATTATGGAGCTCTGTGCCATGAATACTGCCTGAGTATTGTTTCAGAATCTCTTGATGGCAGGAGCCGCAGTCGTCGGCAATATTCTTTTTATGTACCTGAGATTCAGGATCATCGGAAGGAAGGATGGCATGAGAGCCATGGCAATCGTTGCAAACGGCAGCTCTAAGGCCGGTTTCCGGAGAGATCCGCCCGTGGACGCTCTCGCTATAAGATATGAAAAACTCTCTTTTCGGAAGTCCCTTGATCTCTTCTATTCTCTCGTCCGCATGGCAGGAGAGGCAGGTTGATACGAGATTTGCAGTGGAGACCGGTGCCTGCGGGGATTTCACCGGCTGGATGCCATGACTTCCATGGCATGAAACGCAATTTGGAGCCTCTTTTATTCCAGAAATAAGGGCTTTCCCATGAATGCTCTGATAATAGCCTTGAGACTCCTTTGCATGGCATTGAGCGCAATCGACTTTCCTCGCTTCTGCTTTGTGGTCGCGTTTAGCAGCTTCTGAATGACAGGAAATGCAGCTCAGGTTTGAATGAATGGAACTCTGGACCTCTTCCTCAGAAAAGCCCTTCGCCTGCCTGGAACCAGGAGAATGGCAAGCCGTGCATTTGAAAACCTCTGCCTCGGCAGTTTTAGCCTCGGCGTCAAGAGAAAAAATGAGAAGTGACAGGATGATGATAAATGGTAATATTTTTCCAAGTTCCTGCATTTTTATTCTGTCCATAAGAAATCGGAAGATATGACGCATGAATTATGCCATTTCTGAGTCTATCTGAAGAAGACTGCGAAACCGGTTAAGTTCTTAAACTCTTTAAAATTTAAAGAATTCAAGCGTGCATCAGTTTAACAGGATTTTCATGAAAATTCTATTTGGATTTATTGGTTGTCCAACAAAAATAATTTGACTTTTTGGCTATTTGACTGTATTTAAGAAAAAAATTTGGAGGAGGAGTATGAGAATTAGATTCGTTCTATTGATCATTCTGGTTTTAGCGCTGCCATCCATCCCGGTCTTTGCAAAGGATATCACCGTTGGAGATTTCGCTTTGAAGTTAGCGAATGCCATCAATGTGAAAGTCAGTAGCGCCAGCGGTGCCCTGAGAATTCTCCAAGAAAGGGGCCTGTTTGATGCTAATCTGAAAGCCGATTCCATGATGACAGAGAAGGTTCTGGCAGATATTTTCATCCATGCGGGGATCAAGGCTGAGACCGTCAATCCGGTAAGGAATATCGATGAAGGCTTTGCCGATACCGTAATTTCAACCCTAACCGGGACTCTCGCAATGAATGCACCGACCACTCCCGCGCCCCAGAACCCCAAGAACGATGACGATGAAGCCAACAACAATGGAAATAAGACGCGTCCCAAAGGGCAGGAACCGAACAGCCGAGCCAATCCCAACGCCTTCAGCGGCAGGGAGGATGACTGAGCCTCACCAATAAGCCAATTTCTTATTCAGATAATTACAGTCTCCGCGTCATTTTCCGTTTCCACTACTCCATCGCTGTAAAGAGCGAGGATCTCTCCATTCTCCATCTGTTCCTGTTCGACGGCATATTGTGCTCGGAAAGAATGCCGAAAACGGCATCTCCCTTTTTCAGGAAAACATTCGCGCCACTCCTCCTCAGGATGAAAGGGAGATTATGATGTTGCGGAGTTCTAACATTTATATAGTAGTGATCTTCAGCAGGGCTCGTTGAATCACCTTTAGAAAATGATAGCTGCCGCCCATATTACCACAAGCTTCTATGATAAAATAGCGAAAAATATTGAGTTCATGGAGGGAGGTTTGTTTTGAAAGGGCAAGTCATGAAGAAAGTAATCTTCAAAGGGGAAGATGAGGGTCTGCTCTCTGCACGAGCGTAGCTTATCTGGAATTCTAAGGAGGTAAAGATGGCAGGACCACTGAAGGGTGTGCGCGTTCTCGATCTGAGCCGGATCCTTGCAGGACCATTCTGCTCTATGATCCTGGGAGATCTGGGAGCGGAGGTCATAAAGGTCGAAAGACCCGGCTGCGGCGACGACACGAGGACCTGGGGTCCACCCTTCATAGCGGGTGAAAGCACATATTTCCTTAGCATCAACCGCAGCAAGAGGAGTATCACGATCGATCTGAAGAGTAGAAGAGGCGTCGAGATCGTCAAAGAGCTTGCAAAAAAGTCAGACATCTTAATCGAGAACTTCCCGCCAGGAACAATGGAAGAGTTTGGACTGGATTACGAAACCCTTAGAAGCTTGAACCCTCGGCTCATCTACTGCTCGGTGACTGGATTCGGTCCCGATGGTCCCTACAGAAACAGAACGGGGTACGATCTTGTGGCATCAGCCGTCGGAGGGCTGATGAGCATAACAGGTGATGAGGGGGGGCCACCAGTAAAGGTCGGTATCGCTATAACAGACGTCGTAACGGGGCTGTACGCTAATGGAGCCGTCGTGGCTGCTCTACATGCGCGATCGAGGACGGGAGTGGGGCAGAGGATCGACATCTCGTTGCTTGAGGCTCAAGTGGCGGCTCTCATCAATGCGGCAAGTGCCTATCTCAACACTGGCTTCATCCATCGAAGACTCGGTACTGCTCATGAGTCAATCGTTCCCTATCAGGGATTCAGGGTAAAGGACAAATACATGGTCATTGCCGTCGGCAACGACAAGATATTCGCCAATCTATGCCATGCCTTGAATCTACCACATCTTCTCGATGAGCCGAAGTTCCGCACCAATGCTGACCGGGTGAAAAACAGGAGGGAGCTTGTCACAATCCTCGGCTGTAGGTTGCTGGAGAAGAGCTGCGATGAATGGATGGAGCTCTTCGAGAAATATTCCATTCCCGCTGGGCCAGTCAACAGCATCGATGAGGTCTTTCGGGACCCGCAGGTTCTTCATCGCAGAATGCTTCTGGAGATGGCTCATCCAAAGGCCGGGAAGGTAAGAATGGCTGGAATCCCGGTCAAGTATTCGGAGACGAAGGCCGAGGCGAAGCTTCCCCCGCCGCTTTTAGGTGAGCATACGGAAGAGATACTGAAGAACATCCTTGAATACAATGACATGGAGATCGAAAGACTCAGAAAAGAGAAGATAATTTAAATGCAAGTATCGACAATGAAATGGAAGTGAGAGAATGGGTAAAGAGCCAATAAAAAACTTAGAGACAGGCTGGGTGGCGGTTCTCGATGAGGAGAAATGTTCCCTCTGTGAGGTATGCGCTAACAAGTGTCCTACCTCGGCTCTGACGATTAATCAAATGGAAGACATGGAGGAGCTCGTCTTCGATTTCAGACTCTGCGATGACTGCAGGGGAGAGCCGCTCTGTCAGAAACTTTGTCCTGAGGAGGCCATATTCATCGAGCCTGCCGTTTCTCTTGAAGGCTCCACCGAATTGCTTGCGCCTGCCGTCCTCATGAAGGGAGTTCTCCTGAAGTGCCAGGACTGTGGTACCCCTTTTGTGCCAGGGAAGAAGATGGAGACCATCATCGCCAAAGAAAGAGTCGGGGGGAAGGATATTCAGAAGTACTGTCCTGACTGCCGCCGGAAGCGCCTCTTGAAAAAATTCAGCCCCACTCAACTATGATTCATCATATTGAATTCGGCAAAGAACTTCTTGATGAACTTATCTACACGTGCAGGAAAGCTCTACCGCAGAAGGCATATGGTATCATTGCTGGAAAGGAATGGGAACATGCCGATGAGTTATACCCTCTCAGGACAAATCTCAGATCCGATGATGCCGAGATAGACAAAATCTTCGCATCCTATGGAGAGTTCTACTGTGACAGGGACAGAGGGTTCTGGATCGACAGGAGAGAGCAGCATCAGGTCTTCAAAGCGATCGAAGTGAAGGGACAAAGGGTCATCGGCATCTATCACTCGCACAGATTCCGCATGGCCGTTCCGTCACCGATCGACATCGAGCTCCACTACGATCCTGATGTTTTACTTGTCATCGTTTCTCTGGCAACTCTTGGCAGCCCGGATGTTAAAGCATTCCGAATCTTTGATAAGGAGTACCATGAAGCCAGAATAACCATTGTGCCATAACCCTCCATCGCGTTAAGGGCTGTTATTATTAAAGAGTGACGCGGGGAATCGTGTATTCGATGCCTGCTGCACGGAGCGGAGCCTTGACTCCAGCAGCCAGGACTACGAATCTAAGCAAGAGTCCTCCAATCAGACCCGGAATCGTGGATGCAAAAATGAGGATGATAGTCGCTTCAAGAGGAGCTCTCTTGAAGAAGAGAACATCGATGATCTCGATCAGAATCGGAAGGAGCAATCCGACAGATATTACGCCTCCCCAGAAGTAGCCGGAAAGTTTCCCGCGAATAATGAGAAGGGCAGCAGCCCTGGATTCCACCGTCCTGTGCGTGGCCTGCAGGTAGGAGGCAATGACGATGAATTCAAGGATGATGAGAAGGATGTCAAGCTTAGCCAGTCTGGCAAGAGAAGCTTCTACTTCAGAACCTGTTCCGATTCCGTAACAGGAAAGTAATAGAAGGATTGCCATGACGCCTGTCGAAACGGCTGAAACGAGGAAGAGCAGGGGAAGAACCGCAGTGCTCCAGATGGGAATTGGTCTGGAAGCCCCTAGAAGAACGCCTGTATAGATCATCGTGAGAAGAGCGAAGATGAGATTAAGAGCACTGAGCGCGAGACGTAACCCCCGCATCGCCTCGAGCCACTGGAATGGCCAGAACCATGTCACGATGTGAATGAATCCGAGAACCATGAAGATGCTGATGATCCAGGTTCCTTTGGCGATCCAGGACGTTCCCGGATTCATGAAGGCACGGAGCGCACGCATCTTGACGCCCAGGTCGGCGATGAGGAAGAAAGTTCCGATGAAGACGAGGGGAAATCCAATGATGATCCCCGCGCGTGCTATGAACTCCCAGTGGAGAAAATCCGCGATGACTCCAGCGGCATAGCCGCCTGCTCCCACTCCTGCAAGAAAAAGATAGGCAGCTATCTTCCAACCCCATTCTGTCTGTCCTTCTATATTCTTTATTTCCATATTCCTTACCTTGGTGGTAGATAGTAAACGGCCGGATCCGAGCCAAACTCCGGATTCAGTTGAAAGCCCCGTTGTGTCTTGATCAATAGCGATATCTCGCTTTCCGGGTCTTCCAGGTCTCCGAAATACCTTGCCTTTGCCGGACAGGAAACGACGCAGGCCGGCTGCATCTCTTTCTCGACCCGCTCATGGCAGAAGGTGCACTTTGTGTTGATCCCCTCGCCATACTTGTCGAACCATTTTGCCCTCGCATAGTCATCGAACGGATTGGTGCTGTGCTCCAGCGGAGCGGGAAGGTTCTTGTGCTCTTCGAAATAGCTCCTATATTGCGGCACGGGATATCTCGCTCCATAAGGGCATGCCAGGACACAGTATCGACAGCCGATGCACAGTTTCCTGTCGACGACGACGATCCCGTCATCGCGTTTTGTCGTCGCTTTCGTGGGGCAGACCTTCTTACATTCAGGGTCGTCGCATTGCATGCAGAGGATTGGGAGAGCCTGTCTTATAGCAGTTGGATACTTTCCAGTTTCTCCCTTTAGACACCTTCCCCAGAAGATCCCGGGAGGCGTCAAATGTTCAGCCTTGCAGGCTAACTGACAGGTGTAACAGCCGTAACATTTCTTCAGGTCTATGACAAATCCATATCTTGCCATATCTTTTCTCGCATTCTAATACTTGGATGACGAAACATTCTTCATTCATGCCTTGTAGACTTTAACCTTCACGCAGATGTCCTGGGTCAGCGTCAGTGGATCGGTGTGCGCAACGTCCATCTCGACGAGATCGTTGAAGAATACCCCTTTATCCTTTGCAATCGGTTGATACCTTGACCAGTGGCCGGCACAGGCAGCGATGGCAAGATGCTCAGGATGAATCCCTTCCGTGACGCAGAGCTTTCCGCTCACCCTGTGCCCTTCCGGATTCTCGACCCAGACCATGTCTCCATCCCTCAATTTTTTCTTCTTCGCCGTCTCGGTGTTGATCTGGATTGTGTATGTGTATGGATCCATCGAGGCGCACTCATCAAGCCATGGGTTCTGCATGGTCAGGGAGTTTGTGTGCATAGGGGCGCGCCAGTAAAAGGCGATCATGTCGAAATCCTTGGGTTCCTCAAGATGGGATGGGCAGGGATACCAGTCGGGAAGTGAGGTAAAGCGAGACCAGTCGATGATATCTGGCATCCCGAATTGCTCTGCCACCTTCCGCCCCTTCCTTCCGCCATCGGGGAAGAACTCAAAATAGATTGGGACCCTCACATTCAGGAACCACTTCCAGAAGATCTCTTCAACCTTCTTCGGCCAAGTAATGACTCCATCTTTCTTCAGATACTCGATCCCCTTGCCCGGTCCGAAACGATCCTTCAGGAGACTGTCGCAGATATCTTCCCAGGAATAATCCTCGCCTGCCTTGAGCCTGTACTCTTCCGACATCTCGCCGCCATACCGGATCGGGATGATTCTGTTTATAGCTTCATAGTATTTATCCTGGATGCCGAGCCTCTTGGCTATCTCTATCATGACCTCTGAGAAGTCCCTTCTCTCGTGCAGCGGTTTGACGACCGGTTGTCTGATCTGCCAGCCCCACTCCCCCAGTCCCTGCGGGTGGCTGAAGATCGACGGAAATGTGACGGCCGGCGCGTATCGTTCAAGGAAACAGGCGTCGGGAAGGACGATATCCGCGACGGCATCGGTGAACTCCGTGAGATAGATGTCGAATGAAAAGATGAACTTGAACTTCTTCAGGAAGTTCTCAGTGACCGCTTCCGCATTCCCCATCGTCATGACCGAGTTGGAACCAAAGTTGATGAGGATCTCAGGCCGATAGGGGATTTTGAACTTCTGCCATAGCTCCTCATTCTGCGGCGACATGATGGTGAAGGCGTTATAGACGGAAGTCGGGAACATATCCTGTAAGTCAAGCCTCGTCGGGGGCCTCGGCTCTCTCAATGGGTATGCCCTGTGGTCGTAGACCCATCCCTTCGCCACCATCAAACCATCTTCATCAGGGAACATGACTGTATTAGGCTTCCCCGTTGCAGGGTATCCCTCGCAACTCGGTGGACCAAGCCCGAGGGCGCTACCCACCGTATCAGCGGCTCCAACGATATGATTGAGAAGATCGATAGATAGACAGGTCCAGCCAGAATTAACGTGCCCCTGCGAACCCCTGAAGAAGATGGCAGCAACCGGGCGATACGGAATCTCTTTGCCATCGATTCTTACCGTGCTTCCGATGCGCGCCTGTTCTCCAAACTCTTTCGCGATTCTCCTGATGGTAGATGCCGGAATTGTTGTGATTCTCGAAACCGTCTCGACGGGATAGTTCTTTACATGCTCCTTGAGGAGCTCGAAGCCTGTTCTGCACTCAACGCCATCTACGGTGAATCTTCCCAGAAGAGCGTAATCCCTGAGGGATGGATCATCGAAAGGCTTTGCGGAATTATCGACCGGGTCCCAGATAAGAGGCTTATCGGTCTTCTTGCAGCGCAGATAGTATCCATCGGGCTTGATGAGGTAGGGGCCGTTCGTCTTCAGCTTGATGTATTTCTCGTCGTAGATTTCCAGTTCGTTGAGAAGAACGTTAATCATGCCAAGCGCAAGGGCACCGTCCGTTCCGGCCTTTATTGGAACCCATTCGTGAGCCTTGGAAGCCTGGGCGCTCAGGAAGGGATCGAAGACAACGGATTTGCAGCCCCGTGCCCTGGCATCGGCGGCGAGCTGTGCGTTCTGAACGGCAACGTGCCCGGCGCCATGCCCCTTGGAGCAGCCGAAATAGAGGATATACTCGCAATGTTCGAAGTCCGGGACGATGGACCAGGCTGCATGCATGATGCCATTCATAAAGTGCGCGCCGTTACCGCAGTGAAGTCCACCGCCGGAGACCCAGTAGTTTGAAAAGCCAAAGGCTCGCATGAAGGCGATGACTGCGAACCTGATCTCGCTCGTCTGCGTCGTTGTGGCCTGGAAGTAAACGGCTCTTGGGTCTTTTTCATAGACCTCCTTGAGCCTCATCACGATAATATCGAGCGCCTCGTCCCAGGTTATCCTCTTCCACTTCGGGTCGACTCCCAGCCCTTTTTGAGGATTCGTCCTCATAAGCGGGAAATTGAGGCGGTATGGATCGTAGAGTAACATCGGTGAAGCGCTTCCCTTGGCACATATCCTGCCGCTTCCTGCTGGAGCCTTGGGATTTCCTTCCACCTTGACAACGACACCGTCGACTCGGTTGACCAGGATGCCGCACTGACAGTAGCATTGCCCACAAGATGTGGGTATCCAGACATCTTCTTTGATCATGTTCATCTTTGATCTATCCATACTCATTTGGTTTTTTTGCAAGACATAACGATAAGATAAAAAGATTACCCGAAAATTAGCCGAAAAGTCAAGTGATTCTGTCCAATCAGGTTATCGTTTTATGATGCTTAAGATATGAGTTAAAATCAATAGTGTCCCAACGTTCGAATGACGACTAATCGTAACACAAAGAAATTATTGAGCATAGTTAAGGTAATGGTTTTTACCGATTTGGACATGGAATCCCTTCAATGCCATACTTCCTCGACTC
>JBFMGF010000026.1 GCA_040752675.1 Acidobacteriota bacterium | reverse complement strand
CGACTGGATCCTCATCCCAATGCTTGTTGAAATTATCGCACAGACTGCTGAAAAAACCAGCAAGCTCTTGGTACGCTTGTAGCGAAATGGCCAAGAAGTATGAGATGTTCATAACTGGACGCTAAAAGGTTCTGGTCGGGGCGAGTGGATTTGAACCACCGACTCCTTGCTCCCGAAGCAAGTGCGCTACCAGGCTGCGCTACGCCCCGATCAAGTATTCGAAAGTCATTATAATAGATATCTCAGCAAAATGAAACTAAGGACGAGGATGAAGACGAATAGGATACTGAGCCAGCCCAGATACTTTTCAATGAAGTTTCTAATAGGAGAACCGAATCTCCAGAGCAGGAAGGAGACGAGGTAGAACCTCGCAGAGCGACTGATTATTGACGCGAGCGTGAAGACGACGAGATTGATCTTGCAGGCACCGCCGGCGATGGTGAAGATCTTGTAAGGGATCGGAGTGAATCCTGCAATCCCCACCACCCAGGCATTGTACCTGTTGTAAAGTTCGCTGATTCTAGCGTAGACATTCTGATATCTGTAAAAGTTGATGATCGGTTCTGCGATGAGCTCGAAGAAGCTGAATCCGATTAGATACCCTATCAGTCCTCCGAGAACGGAGCCTATAGAACAGATGAGTGCAAAGGAAAAGGATCGTAAGGGTGTTGCAAGGCAGAGGGCGATGAGGAGAACGTCGGGTGGGATTGGAAAAAAAGAGGATTCGGCCACGGCGATGAGAAAGAGCGCAAGAGATCCATAAGGGGTTCTGGACCAGTGCAGGACCCAATCGTAGAGATATCGGTGCAATCTCATTAATCCCTTCAATCCTTCTTTTTCCAGCCGTATCGTCCAAGAAGGGGAACGAAAGTGCATTGGCCATGCTCCTCGATGATTCTCTCTTCTCCTCTCTTGATAAGCCGCACCAGCATCTGCCTTTTCTCGGAGCCGACGGGAATTACCAGTTTTCCCTCTTCCCCGCTCAACTGCTCGACGAGCGGCTCCGGAATGTTTGGAGCCGCTGCAGTTACGATAATTCTGTCGAAGGGGGAAAACTCTCTCCACCCGTATGTCCCGTCAAATGTCTTGATATGTATGTTCTTGATCCCTAGTTGAACTACAATTTCCTGCGCCTTCTCGGCGAGGATGGCAATCCGTTCGACGGAATAGACCTGTGCAGCAAGCCTTGAAAGGATAGCTGCCTGATATCCTGATCCGGTTCCTAACTCGAGGATCCTGTGGTGCGGTTCCACCTGAAGAAGTTCCGTCATGATGGCGACTGTGTAAGGCTGCGAAATGGTCTGTTTTTCTCCGATGGGGAGAGCGCAATCAGCATAGGCCTTGTTCCTCAACGCCTCCTGGACGAAGAGATGTCTGGGAATGTCGCTAAATGCCTGGAGGACTCTCTCATCAGTGATCCCCTTCCAGATGAGCTGCTCCATCACCATCTTCACCCGACTTGCTCTATGATTCATCTTTTCCATTCTACCGGAGATCAATATCAGCCATCCTGAAATTCTGTAATAAAAAATGGTCGGGGCGAGCCGATTTGAACGGCCGACCACTTGCACCCCAAGCAAGTGCGCTACCAGGCTGCGCCACGCCCCGACCTTAAAAATAATAAAAATTGTATATTTGCTGTCTTACCCTGTCAATCATTCCATTCTTGCCATTCTTGCTGTCATTCTGCGTCCGCCGACCATCGCACTTAATCTATCATTCAGAGATTACTTGCCTTTTTAGCTTCGTCTTGATTTCTTTGATCTTCCGGTCGTTCTCATCGAGAAGATCAAGGAGACTCTCAAGCTGTTCTTCCAGTCGTTTGAGCTTGGTCCTGCCCTCCCCAGAAACCTTTTTCCCACTCGTCTCCTTTCTGCATAGCTGTTTCTCAAATGTAAGCTCTTCTTGTTTCATCGGTTCCTCCTCGGGGACTTCAATATCATCCATGCCAAGCTTCTTCCTGGCTCCAGCAATCGTGTATTCTTCATCGTAGAGCAACTGTTTTATCTTGAAGATGAGTTCGATATCGCTCTTGCGATAGACCCTCTGTCCAGCTCTGTTCTTTTGAGGGGTGAGCTGTGGGAATTCTGATTCCCAGAACCGGAGGACATAGGGTTGGGTATCGGTGATCTTGCAAACTTCTCCGATCTTGTAGAACAGCTTATCTGGAAATTTTTCCCTGTTCATAATCATTTACCATTCCTCTGCGGTGGAGGAACCTCAATTGATCATTTCAATAAGCTTTTTAGAAGGCTTGAATTTAATGGAAAGCTTTTCTGCAATGAAAAAATCCTTCCCTGTCAATGGGTTCTTCCCTTTTCGTCCCTTCCTGACTACGCCTTCTATGCTCCCGAAGCCGATCAGATGAATCTTCTCCTTTTGCGCTAATTTTCCTCTTATCGCTTCAAAGATGATATTGATGATCTTTGAGGCTTCACTCTTAGACAGTCCGCCATGATATCTGTAGACTGTCGCTGCAAGGCTTTCCTTTGTTACAGCCATCTTTTCATAATTACCAAAACTATTACATTAACTTAAAGTAATATATTAAATAATGAAAATGAAGTCAATCAATTAATTAAAATAATTAAAAATATCTTTTAGATATCGGATGTTATGGAAAAGATTTAACCAAAAACTTTAAGATAATGAAGTTCTAAAGGATAACTCGAATAGTTGATGATGGCTGCTCAGGTCCTGCCATACCTATCCTCAAGTCTGACGACATCATCAAGATGAGGCGTGGAGACTTCGAAGATGTAGCTGTCTATAATGGCGGCTATTCTGTGTTTCATCATTGGGGGGATGTGGAAACCACTCCCCGCGCTGAGTCTAAGCGTTTTCTTCATGCCTGCGCTCTGAAAGACGATCCTGATGCTCCCCTTGAACAGATAGATCGTCTCTTCCTTCTTTCTGTGGTACTGGTAGCTGAGTTCCTCTCCTTTCTTGATGAAGAGAACTTTTCCAGCATAATCCTTTGTTATGGCGAACAGGATTTCATAGCCCCAGGGCTTGAGGATCTTCTTCATAATTCCTATATTCGAAAAGTTGCGATCTTCTTTTGAATGAGAAATCTCTCTATCTCTTCGGCGCTTCCCAGTTTCTGTGCCTCCTCCATTATTCCAGCCATTTCTCTGATGCTTATCTTCATGACGAGTTTCTTGATGGTGGGGATGGCTTTCGGGTTCATGCTGAGCTTCCTCATGCCAAGCCCAAGCAGAACGGGGAGGCAGAAAGGATCTGAAGCCATTTCCCCACAGATGCTAACATCCACGTTGTTTTTAGCAGCACCGTCGATGACGAATTTCAAAGTCCGAAGAATGGAAGGATGAAGGGGTTGATAAAGATAGGATACAGACTTGTTGCTCCTGTCGGCAGCCATATAGTATTGGATGAGGTCGTTCGTCCCGATGCTGATGAACTGGACCTCTCTTGCCAGGATGTCGGCTATCATCGCAGCGGCAGGTACCTCGATCATTATCCCTATCTCCATCCTCTCGTTGAAGGGCGTTCCTTCTCTTCGCAATTCTTCTTTAATTTCTTCAAGAAGCGATCGAGCGTTCCTGAGTTCTTCGATGGTGGATATGAGAGGGAACATTATCTTGATGTTCCCATAGTGCGATGCCTTCAATATCCCGCGCAACTGCAATCGAAAGATATCCTTTCTTTTTAAGCATAGACGAATCGCCCTTAATCCCATGACTGGATTGGCTTCGTCCTTCTCGAGGACGGCATGAAAGTACTTCTCTCCTCCCAGATCGAGCGTTCTCACAAGAGCCTCATCGGGATAAACCTTCTCAGCTATCTCCCTGTAGAGTCTGAAGTGGTCTTCCTCGGTGGGCAGATCTGGTGATTTCATAAGATAGAGGAACTCGGAGCGGTAAAGTCCGATCCCGTGAGCGCCATGCTGGATGGCGGAGTGGATCTCTCCAGGAAGTTCTATGTTCGCCATCAGCTTGATCTCAGTCCCATCCCTGGTAATTGCAGGAACCCCTCTTAGCTCAAGGAGCCTGCTTTCTTTTCTCTCATACCGGATCTTCTTTCTAAGGTACTCCTCTTTTTCCTTTTCCGTAGGATTAATGATGAACAAACCGTTGTTTCCATCTACGACGATCTCGTCACGGTTTCTTACCCTGCTGTATACGTCCAGCAGACCCACAACGGCAGGTATCTCGAGGGCATTTGCAAGGATGGCCGTATGCGAAGTTCGTCCGCCAAGATCGGTGGCAAAGGCAATAACATGATCGGTATTGAGGAGAGCCGTATCTGCAGGAGAAAGGGAATGCGCGACGACGATTACATCATCGATCAGCTCTGACAGTCGATGGTGGTTCTTGCCCCCGGCAAGGATCGCCTGCACCCTCCGATAGATGTCTTCGATATCTCCTCCCCTTTCGCGAAAATAGGGATCGCTGATATTTTCAAATGCCTTCAGGAGCTTCCCTACGACAATTTTTAAAGCCCATTCTGCATTGACGCGCTCCTTCCCGATGATCGAAAGAACCTCGCCGATGAGCGATTCATCTTCGAGGATAAGGAGATGGGCATCGAAGATGAAAGAATATTTCTGGCTGACCTCTTTGCTGATCTTTTCCTTGACGGATTGAAGTTGCTTTTTGCTCTGTGCGATAGCGTTTTTGAACCTCTCCTTCTCATGAGCCACTTCCTTTTCGCTAATTGGGATGCGGAAGATAGTGGTCTCAGTCGTTTCTACCACCAGAGCCTTCCCGATGGCGATACCCGGTGATACCGCAATTCCCTGAAATTTCATTCTTCCTCCCCGAACTTGTCTTTGATCAGCATCTCCAGCTGTTTGAAAGCCTCTCTTTCATCGTTTCCTTCCACGATCAGCCGTATGTTGGAGCCCTGAGCCGCTGCGAGCATCAGGATGCCCAAGATCGATTTTCCATCCACTCTCTGGCCATCCTTGACGATGTTAATTCTTGCCTTGAAGCGGCTGGCTAGATGAACAAATTTCGCAGCAGCTCTCGCGTGCATTCCAAGCTTATTGATAATTACTATTTTTCGATCGATCATCGTTCTCCGTCAGTTTCTGCTCTTCAGGAGTTCGGAAGCGACGTGGATGGATTTCATGCCCTGTTCTTTCAATCGCGAGGCGAGGTCTTCCAGATTGCCAAGATCCTTGAGGGTGGTATACTTGATCAGCATGGGAAGGTTTACTCCAGTGACGATCTCAACCCTTCCTTTTTCAAGAAAGGTCAGACTGATATTCGTTGGTGTTCCGCCAAACATGTCGGTCAGGATAAGGACCCCTTCACCATTATCCACCTTCTTGATCCCTTCCTGGATAAGCTTTCTTGCCTTTTCCACGTCATCGTTCCAATCTATGGAAACGGCATGAAGTTGGGCAGCTTCTCCGACGATCCTTCTTGTGGCTTCCACCAGTTCTTCGGCAAGACGGCTGTGGGTGACTACAACAACTCCGATCATGCTCAAGCTCCCCTTTCTCAGACAAAGTTTACTCCTTATCTATGTCTCTGTGAAAGACGCTCGTAGTGCAGTCACGTTCTGCAAGCAATGATTTCAACTCCTCCGCCAGAGCCACGGATCTGTGTTTTCCCCCAGTACATCCGATGGAGATAGTAAGATAGCTCTTCCCTTCCTGGATGTAGCGGGGGATCAGGAATGTCATCATCTCACCCAGAATCTTGATGAACTCAAAATATTCCTTAAACGATTTGAGATAAGAGATAACATCAGACTCTAAGCCTGTCTTTGACTTCAGCTCCTCCTCAAAGTAAGGGTTGGAGAGGAATCTCACATCGAAGACGAGGTCTGATTCGGAAGGGATCCCATATTTATAACCGAAACTGATGATGCTGATGTTGATACGGGAATCGTGCTCGTGGCGAAAGCTGTTTTTGAGGAA
Source organism: Acidobacteriota bacterium (assembly GCA_040752675.1). Taxonomy (NCBI): domain Bacteria; kingdom Pseudomonadati; phylum Acidobacteriota; species Acidobacteriota bacterium. The sequence continues at coordinate 16,371 of JBFMGF010000026.1, read as the reverse complement.
CAGCCTTAGCTCGTGAATGTTGAATTTTGAGGTATCGATGACCCTGTCTGCGAAATCGCGAATTGGCCTCATGATTTCGATTTCCTTCTGAATCCCGTACTCGAGATTTGCTTCCTGCGCAAGAGGATGAGGTCTTCTCGTTTCATTGAATCTTCGCTTGAGGATTTCCTGGGAAGCTTCGAAGAAGATGATCTCAATTTCCTTACCCGTTTTCCTCAGATCCGTGATGATGCGCGGAAAATCATTCAGGAACTTTCTTTCCCGGATGTCGATGACAAGGGATGCCCTCTTAAATTCTGCACCGGCTTTAGTGATGAGTTCAGAAAAAGTCGGGATGAGCTGGACGGGAAGATTATCCACACAAAAGTAACCCATATCCTCAAAGGCTCGTGCAGCAAGGCTCTTCCCGGAGCCAGAGAGTCCGGTTATGATGATCAGGCCATTCAAAGCTCGTCCCCCTCCTGACCCTGGCTGACCGCTTTCTTTTTAAGCCTCTCTCCCAGCTCTTCAACAAGTTTCCTGGCGGAGTGATCTCCCTTCCGCTTGAGAAGCTGATTCCTTGCAGCGACTTCAATCAGGACTGAAATGTTCCGCCCCGGAGCCACAGGCATCTCAACATAGGGAAGCTCCATGCCGAGGATTTCGTAACTCCCCTCTTCAATGCCCAGACGGTCGTACTCTTTCCCCTCCACCCAGCGGTCGAGTCTGATCACGAATTCTACGTTCTTCTCGTAGCGAACCGACGTCACCCCGAAGAGATCTTTGATGTTGATGATCCCGATGCCCCTGATCTCCATATGATAGCGCGTCAGGTCGACTCCCTTGCCAACTAGCGTTTCTCCCTTTCTTCTTATCTCTATGGCGTCATCGGATACGAGTCTATGTCCTCTCACGATGAGGTCAAGCGCGCATTCGCTCTTTCCCACACCGCTCTCTCCCAGCAACAAAACACCCAGCCCGTAGATATCGACCAGGACCCCGTGCAGTGTCAATCTCGGAGAGAGCTTGTCCTCTAAGTAGGCTTGGAGCTTCTCAAGAAAAAGGGGACTCTTGAGCATTGTCTTCAGAATCGGAATCCTTTGTCGGCTGCTCTCTTCCATTAGTTCTTGAGGCAATTCTATCTCATCGGTAAGGACGAAGCATGAGATCTTCTGTGAACATAGATCCTTCAGTAGATTCTTTCTATTAACCGGTTCCATCTGGTACAGGAAAGAGATCTCGCTTTTTCCAAGGATCTGGATGCTTGCCGGACTGATAGATTCCATGTATCCCGAAAGCGCGAGTCCTGGCTTCTGTACGATATGTGATCGGATCATGTTCCCAATGCCATCTTCTCCTGAAATAATCCTGAGCTGAAGGTCGGATGCTTCCTCGGAAAGAAGCTCTTTTATAGAAATGAAAGGTATGATGCAGCTTTCTGTTTTTTCCATAATCTATCCATGAACGCCACGAAAGCCTGAAACCCTTTAAAAAATTTTATTGGAAATGGAAGTCAGTGTCAAGGAAAGTGGTGGTGGGCTTTCATGCTTGAAGAACGTTCATGCCAATACAGGGTGTTGGAATGAACAGATTGTTAAAGAGCGTGATGGCGTATCGGTCAGTCATTCCTGCGATGAAATCGAAGGCGAGTCTTTCTATTTTTTCCCTTGTCTTTTCCCCTTCCTTCTCCAGTTCTCTCGAGAAGTAAGATGCCGGGTTTTTCATTACTTCCTCATATATTTTCAGGAGGATATTTTCCGCCTTGATGAACTCCTTCTTTGATCTTTCATGCTCGTATACATTCTCGAATAGGAATGAGCGGAGGTCGGCCAGCAATCCCATGATGCCATGATTCATCGTGATCTGTTCTAGGTCGCAGGCCAGACTGCTATAAACTACATCCTTGACGAGTGTATCGATCCGTTTAGGAGAAGTCTCGCCGAGCCCTGACCGGATATCACGAGGGATATCTTCTGGGCTTATCATTCTAGCGCGCAGCGCGTCGTCAACGTCATGGTTCACATAGGCGATGACATCAGAGATTCTGACAATGTCCCCTTCAAGGGTGGCTGCTCTCTTTTCTGGATCCCCGGGGAGTATCTCACCTTCCCCTTTGGAATGCTTCATGATTCCATCTCTGACTTCATAAGTCAGATTGAGTCCCTTTCCTTCATACTCCAATTCATCGACGACTCTGAGACTCTGGCTATAATGGTGGAAGCCTCCAGGCATGAGCCGGTCGAGGACTCGTTCACCGGCATGTCCAAAGGGTGTATGGCCCAGGTCATGAGCCAGCGATATTGCCTCTGCCAGATCCTCGTTCAAACATAGAGACCGCGCGATGGAGCGAGCCACCTGGGAAACCTCCAGGGTGTGTGTCAATCTCGTCCGATAATGATCTCCTGCAGGAGCCAGGAAAACCTGCGTCTTGTGTTTTAATCTCCTGAATGATTTGCAGTGGATGATGCGGTCCCTATCCCTCTGAAAGCAGGTTCGGATATCACAATCCTCCTCATGTCGCATCCTGCCTTTCGACCTTCTGGCAAACGCGGCTTTCGAATGGAGAATTTTCTCCTCCCTCTCCTCAAGCATCTCCCGGATCTTTATTTTTCGTTCCATAAGACTACTCTGCAGACGATATTCTATCATCATATTTATGAAATTTGTCGATTGCTATTTTTTTGACTCTACCGGAATGAAGCTTAATTTTTTATGGCTCCGACTTCTCGCGCGAAAAGATGAGTATATTTTCCCTGAGAAAAATCTCATCACGGTGTTCACGAATCTTTTCTCTAAGACAAAATGCAGGCAGCTAATATCAGAGAAAGGTCTTCCTCATTTTGTTCAGGAGTCTGAGCGTCTTCATATACCCGATCTTGGATCGGTATTTCTTTAAGACTCTTTTCTGGATTTCCTCTTTGGATTCCATGGATATCGTGAAGAAATCCTGCAGTAGCTCTGCGAAAATGGATGGATATTCAGCGAAAATCTCCCTGTTTCTATGGGCAAACTCGAAGAATCTCTTGAACTTCTTTAGATCCTTCATGACAAAGGATTCGTTCAGCCTTTCCACATATGAGAAAAGACCTTTTTCGGAGAAGTCTCCTCTGCTCTTAGCTTCGACGACTGTATCCGCGGCAAACTTCCCGGATGCCATTGCGAGGTTCGTTCCCTCATGGTAATGCGATGCATTTACAAATCCAGCACAATCTCCAACTATTATTAAGCCGTCCCGGACAAGTTTCGGTATACGATTGTATCCTCCTTCCGGAATGAGGTGCGCCGAATATTCTATACTTTCTCCGCCTTTGACATAGGGGTAAATGCAGGGATGGTTCTTGAATTTTTCAAGGATCATATTACCGCTCTCCTTTCTCTGGATGAGGTTGTCTACCGAAACTCCGATCCCTATGGAGATCGTGTCCAGGTTGCTGTAAAGGAAAGCCCCTCCGACCAGCCCCGCCACTGCGCTCCCGAAGTATTCATGTGCGGCGCCCTCGTTTTCGTTTAGATTGAAACGCTCTTCCACTGCTTCCCTCGAGAGCCTGATGACTTCCTTCACTCCCAGAGCCATTTCATGAGGGGAGAGCTTCTCTCTCATCCCAGCCTTCTCACTAAGAAGGGCATTTGCTCCTTCGGCGCAGATCACTGCATCGGCGTACAGGTCTCCCTCTTCACGCCTTGCCCTCACGCCGCATATCTTCCCATCGCTGTAAATAAAATCGTCGACAGTGCTTGCGCTGAGGATCATGGCACCAGCCTCTTCAGCCTTGGATGCGAACCACCGATCGAATTTTGATCGGATGGCCGTGAAGGAGTTGTTGTATGGCGGCGTGTTAAAACCATCCGTCTTGAAGGAGAACTCCATCTCAGCGTCTTCGGAGAGAAGAGAGAATTTTCTTCGCGTGATGTTTCTCTCCAGAGGAGCTTCTTTCCAGAATTCGGGTATCAATTCATTGAGGACTTGTGTAAAGAGAATCCCTCCGAAAACGTTCTTGGAGCCAGGGAATTCCCCTTTTTCGAAGACGACGACTTCGAGTCCTGCTCTGGCCATTACGAGAGCCGCGGCTATTCCAGCCGGTCCTGCTCCAACCACGATCGCATCGAATTTTTCCTCAGTCATTTCTTCCTCACGGGATCACTCTGCTTTCAACTTCCGGATTTCCTCCGTCAGCCTGGGGACAACTTCAAAGAGATCGCCCACGATTCCATAATCGGCTGCCTTGAAGATGGGGGCTTCCTGGTCTTTATTGATGGCGACGATATATTTCGATGAAGACATTCCTGCCAGGTGCTGTATTGCTCCCGATATGCCGCATGCTATGTAAAGGCTTGGGCTGATAACCTTACCCGTCTGCCCAACCTGGTGCTGATGGTCAATCCAACCGGCATCGACCGCCGCTCGTGATGCGCCAATGGATCCGCCCAGCACATCGGCGAGCTCCTGCAGGATATTGAAACCTTCGGGACCCTTCATCCCTCTGCCGCCCGCAACGATGATGCTAGCCTCCGTGATGTCAAGCTTAGCGCTTTCCCCAGCTATGATAGCGATGACCCTGGCTTTTAGCTCTTCGATTGAAGAAGGCGGGGGAAAGTAGATTACTTCAGCAGATAATCCATCAATGGGATCCAATACCGGAAAGACGTTGGGACGGAGCGTGAAAATGGAAGGTTTTGCATCGGGAATGGAGACCTTACCGTAGAGCTTGCCCGAATACATCGGGCGAGTCGCTTGAATGCGGCTCTCTTCTATACTGAGATCGGTGCAATCCGAGGCAAGGCCTGTCTTCAACGAGGCAGCAACTCTCGGCGAAAGGTCCCTTCCCATGGCGGTTCCGGGGAAGAGGATGATCGAGGGTTTTATCTCTACCGCCATCCCTACAATGCATCTGGCAAAACCATCGGGCGAATAGTACTTCCATGCGGGGCTTTCCGATAAGAGCACTTTTTTTGTGCCATATTTTGGAAGCTCTGATATCTTATCGCCTACATTCTCTCCGATGAGCGCCGCGACCAACTCAATATTCAACTGATCGGCAATCCTCTTTCCCTGCGACAGCGCCTCAAGAGAAGCTTTCTTTATCTGACCACTCCTCTGTTCGACGAAAACTAAAATGCAATTCTCCATCATTCACTCCATAAAAGCAATTATTGTAATCTCTGCGCTATCCTGAAAGATCTTTTCTGTTACCAAGGATTCGTCGTTAACAAGGCTTTCATGATTTCAGATGATCATGGCTTCTTCCCTCAGAAGTCTAGCCAGTTCTATGGCAGCCTCGGGAGGTTCGCCAGAAACGATCTTCACCCTGTCCCTCTGGGGAGGAAGCATTAGCTTCTCCACCTTGATCTTTGCACCTTCTTCGCCTATCTCTTCCTGAGAGATCCCGGCATCTGCAGCCGCCATTACCATGATCTCTTTCTTCTTCGCCATCATAATCCCCTTCAGAGAAGCGTATCGCGGTTCATTGAGCCCCTTCTGGGCCGTGACGGCTGCCGGAAGCGTTGCTTCCATAACCTCGATAGCACCCTCTATCTCTCTATGAACGAGAATCTTTCCATCGATGAGTTCGAGCTTTATTGCAACACTTGCATGGGGGATTTTCAGCATCTCGGCAACCATCTGGCCAACTTGGCCGTTGTCCGTTCCGATCCCGAGTCTTCCAAACAGGATAAGCTCGTATGGCATCTTCCCGATGACATTGGAGAGAGCTTTTGCTATCGTCAGGGAGTCCGACTTCTCGAAGGCATCATCTTTGATAAGGATAGCTTTATCAGCTCCCATCGCCAAGCAGGTCCGGAGGGCCAGCGTTGCCCTCTCCTTACCGGCACAGAGGAGCGTGACTTCTCCTCCTTTAGCTTCCTTGATCCTCAGCGCCTCTTCGACGGCATACTCGTCGAAAGGATTGACAATGAAATTGATATCACTCTCGTCAATAGACTTCCCATCTCTGGCAATTCGGATCTTAGCTTCTGTGTCTGGTACTTGCTTGATACATACGATGATGTTCATTTCATCCCCCTGAAAATCTGGAAGCAGGTGAAAAAATTCACCAGTTTCCTTCATAAAAAAATTCGAATTCTCATTCACTATATTTCTTCAGTAGAAGAGATGCGTTCGTACCGCCAAAGCCGAAAGAGTTATTGAGGGCATAGTTAATTGTCATTTTTCGGCTCTGATTCGGAACGTAGTTCAGATCGCACTGCGGATCGGGAGCCGTCAGATTTATGGTGGGAGTAGCCGTATCATGCTTGATGCTTAAAACTGTAGCGATTGTCTCTACTCCACCAGCTGCTCCAAGGAGATGCCCCATCATTGACTTCGTCGACGATATGGCAATCTTATAGGCTCTCTCGCCAAAGACTTTCTTGATGGCATCCGTCTCCGCCTTATCTCCTTGAGGAGTGGAGGTTCCGTGTGCATTGATGAAGTCCACTACCGAAGGATCGACATTGGCGCTCCGGATTGCATTCTGCATGACACGCATGGGTCCATCGGTGGATGGAGCAGAAATATGATAAGCGTCGCTTGACATCCCGTATCCCACAATCTCAGCATGGATGGCCGCATTTCTCTTGACGGCAGAGCCAATCTCTTCAAGGATAACAACTCCGACTCCCTCTGACATCACGAATCCATCTCTACCAGCATCAAATGGGCGGCTTGCTTTCTCAGGTTCTTCATTTCTTGTGGAGAGGGCTTTCATCGAAGAGAATCCGCCCACTGCAAGAGGTGTGATGACCGATTCAGTCCCTCCGGCGATCATGATGTCTGCTTCCGCCACCCGGATCAATCGATAGGCATCTCCGATGGCATGAGTACCCGTAGCGCAGGCTGTACAGACGGCAGAATTAGGTCCCTTGGCTCCAAACTTTATTGCAACCTGGCCGGAGGCGAGATTCACGATCATTCCTGGAATGAAAAAAGGCGATATCCTCCTGTGTCCCCCCTTAAGATAAGCCTGGTACTGGTTCTCGAGGAGAGGGAGCCCTCCTATTCCGGAGCCTATGATAACTCCCACTCTCACGGCATTGGATTGGTCGATCGTCAACCTGGCATCGTTCAGAGCCATCTGCGTCGCCGCTATTGCGAAGTGGATGAAGGCATCCATCTTTTTGATTTCTTTCCTGTCGATGTAATCTTCCGGGTTGAAGTTCCTCACCTCGCCTGCTATCCTTGATGGGAAATTCGTGGCATCGAATTTTGTTATTGGACCTATGCCGCTCTTTCCTGCAGCAAGTGCTTCCCAATTCTCCTTGATCCCGATGCCGAGAGGAGAGATAATTCCCATCCCTGTGATGACGACTCTTCTGCTCAATCGAGTCCATCCTTACGCAAAAAGTTTTATTTCTGCTGAAGATTCTTTATGAAAGCAATAGCATCACCTACCGTCTTCAGCTTGGAAGCTTCTTCATCACTGATCGTTATACCGAATTCCTCTTCAAGCTTCATAACCAGTTCAACGATATCCAGCGAATCCGCTCCGAGATCATCGGTGAAGGACGCTCCCATCGTGACCTCTTCCTGGCTTACGTTGAGCTGTTCTGAAATGATCTTCCTTACCTTTTCTGCGGTTTCCATGCTCATTCGTTTTCCTCCTCAAAGTTTATTTTGACTTCTCCTACATATACATTCCGCCGTTGATGTTCAGTACTTGTCCCGTGATGTAAGACGCTTCCTCGCTTGCAAGAAACAGGACACCACTGGCAACGTCTGCTGTGGTTCCAAGTCTTCCCGCGGGGATGAGCTGCAGGAGTTTCTCCTTGATGGAATCAGGCAGCACCCTTGTCATCTCCGTATCGATGTATCCTGGTGCCACAGCATTGACAGTGATGCTGCGTGATGCGACTTCCCTGGCAAGAGCCTTCGTAAAACCGATCACTCCCGCCTTGGATGCGGCATAATTGGTTTGCCCTGGATTGCCCATCAGGCCTATGACTGATGAGATATTGATGATCCTTCCATACTTTCCTCTGATCATTATCGGAAGAACAGCTTTCGTCATGTTGAAAACCCCTTTTAAGTTGACGTCAATTACTTTATCCCAGTCCTCATCCTTCAACCTCAAGAGCAGACTATCCCTCGTGATCCCGGCGTTGTTGACAAGAACGTCAATTTTACCATAGACGTCAATAATCTCTTTGACGCCTTCCAACACTTTTGCCGAACTTGAAACATCCATCTGGATGAACATGCCATCTCCAGCTAATTTTTTAATCTCTTCCAATGTTGTTGGAGATTCACCCTCTGCAATGTCCGCAACAACAACGGATGCCCCTGCCCTCGCGAATGCAACGGCCAACTCCCGTCCTATACCTCTTCCAGCTCCGGTCACGAGAATTGTTCGCCCTTTGAAATTCATAAATCTATCCTTTCTTCAGTCCTTTTCCCTTAGATCCTGAGGGATTCCATCTCTTTCAGCGTCTCCCTCAGCGAACTCTCATCTTCCACATGATATATCTTGAAGGAGGAGTCAATTCGTTTTGCCAGCCCGGACAGTACTTTTCCCGGCCCGCATTCGATGAGGACATCGACGCCCTGCTGCCTGAGAACTTTCATGGAGGATTCCCAGAGGACGGGAGAAGAAACCTGTCTGATGAGAGAATCCTTTGCCTTCTTACCTTCAAAGATGATTGCAGCTTCCACGTTGCTGACAAGAGGAAAAGACAGATTCCCAATCACAACACCCTCAAGATGCTGAGCGAGCCTTTCCTGGGCTGGCTTCATAAGAGCACAATGGAATGGTGCGCTAACCGGAAGTTTAAGAGCCCTCTTTGCATTATTTTTTTTAGCTATCTCAATCGCTCGATCAACTGCTGATGATTCGCCAGCGATGACTGTCTGATCCGGGGAGTTGAAGTTGGCCGGGGAGACTACTTCACCTTCGGATGCTTCCTGGCATATCTTTTCCACATCTTTCGCCTTCATCCCGATAATGGCCGCCATGGCTCCCCTTCCATGTGGCACGGCTTCCTGCATGAACTCTCCGCGGAGTTTTACCGTGATAACTGCGTCACGAAATGCAAGGGAACCAGCAGAAACAAGCGCCGAATATTCTCCCATGCTATGGCCCGCAACGAATTCAGGAAGAGACATCCTGGACTTCAGGATCTCCCAGACACCGATGCTGACTGCAAGGATGGAAGGCTGTGTAATGGCCGTTAGCTTCAGTTGATCTTCAGATCCTTCGAAGCAGAGTTTGCTCAATCTATACTTCAGGGTGTCATCGGCCTCTTCCATGACATGTCTAAATTCAGGATATGCTCCGTAAAATTCTTTTCCCATTCCGGTATACTGAGATCCCTGTCCCGGGAAGAGAAATGCAGTTATCGTCATAGTTTCACCATTTGACCAGGGCAGCCGCCCAGGTCAAACCTGCTCCGAACGCGGCAAAAAGGATATTGTCTCCTTCCTTGATCATGTTCGCCCTCCTGGCCTCATCGAGGGCGATAGGTATGGAAGCTGCAGAAGTATTACCAATTCGATCAATGTTGATGAAGATCTTTTTCTGGTCGATGTTCAATCTTGTTCCCACCGCGTCGATGATCCTTTTGTTTGCCTGGTGGGGAATAAACCAGTCGATATCCTGGGGCATGAGGCCGGCCTGTTTTATCACTTCGCGGGAAACATCCTCTATGGACCTCACAGCGATCTTGAAGGTCTCGTTCCCCTTCATCTTGATGTAATGCATCTTCTTGTTGACGGTCTCCTGGCTCGGAGGGGAAATTGTCCCTCCTGCCGGAACGTATAGGAAATCTACCATGGAACCATCCGTATGCAGACTCGACGCGAGGATCCCTCTTGGCCTTTCTCCTCTCGAGAGAATGACTGCCCCAGCACCATCCGCGAAAATGACGCTAGTCGTCCTGTCCGACCAATCCATATATTTCGTCAAAAGCTCTGCTCCGATGACGAGGATGTTATGGTGTGTGCCAGAGAGGATGTACTGGTTCGCAATGGAGAGGGCAAAGATGAATCCCGAACAACCTGCTGAAAGATCGAACGCTGAAGCTTTTTTTGCTTTGAGGTTTTCTTGGATCGTACAGGCCGTGGACGGGATCGGCATATCAGGTGTGACCGTTGCGCAGATTATCATATCGATGTCAGATGGAGGAATTCCTGCCATCTCAATCGCCTTCTTAGAAGAGTCCGTGGCGAAGATGGACATGTATTCAGAATCGGTGGCGACATGCCTCTCTCTGATTCCTGTTCTTGTCGTAATCCATTCATCCGAAGTGTCCAGTATCTTTTCCAGATCGAAGTTGGTTACGATCTTTTCCGGAAGGGATGAGCCAGTTCCCGTTATGACTGCGCTGATGTCTCCCATGTTCATTCCTTTATTTACTGATCAGAGGATCCTTTCCTCGGCTTCTGCAAGATTCTTTATTTCCTGATAGATCCTCTCGCCAACATTGTTCTGGATGAAATCTCTGGCGACCTTCAGGGCATTTCTGATTGCCTTGGCTGATGACTTCCCGTGACAGATGATGACGCACCCTTTTGTTCCGAGAAGAGGGGCTCCTCCATATTCTGCATAATCGATCCTCTTTTTAAATTCGCGGAAGGTGGGTCGCAAGAAGAAATACCCGAACTGCCTGGAATAGGTTTTAGAAATCTCTTCCTTCAGTAAGTACACCATTGTTTCAAGCACGCTCTCCGCCACTTTAAGCGAGATGTTCCCGACGAAACCGTCACAGACAATGACATCGACTTCACCGTTGAATACTGCAGAACCCTCCACGTTTCCAATAAAGTTGAGATTGGCTTCTTTAAGGACTTTGAAGACTTCCTTCGTCTTCTCGTTTCCCTTGATATCTTCTTCGCCGATGCTCAGAAGGCCGATCCTTGGGTTTGGGATTCGCATGATTTCGCGGGCATACAGGTGTCCCATAACGGCGAACTGCTTCAAATGAAGAGGCTTGCAATCAATGTTGGCGCCGACATCGATCCAGATTGATGTCCCGCGCCTGTTTGGAACGGCAGCGGCAAGAGCTGGACGATCAACCCCTGGGATTACTCCTATGAGGATCTTTGAGGCGGCCAGGACCGCTCCGGTGTGTCCTGCACTCACAAGGCCCATCGCTTTTCCTTCCCTGACCAGTCTGGCGCCCACTCTGATGGAGGAATCCTTCTTCTGACGGAGAGCAAGGGTGGGTTGTTCTTCCATCCCAATGACTTCGGAAGCATTATCGATCTCAATGTTGAGTCCAGCAGTGTCATGCTTGGAAAGTTCCATAAGAATGTCGTCTCTCCTCCCTACCAGGATGAGATTGAGGTTGAACTCTCTGGCTGCCTGAACAGCTCCATAGACGACATTCTGGGGTGCAAAATCTCCCCCCATTGCATCAATAGCTATTTTAAAGCTCATTTCCAAAGCCTTCAAAAGGAAGCTATAAAAGTTGTAATTTCAAATTTTGGATTATTTTTCTTAAAGCAGCTCAAACTTCAACGACTTCTATGACTTCCCTTCCCTTGTAATACCCGCAATAGGAACATACGCGATGAGGAAGTTTTGGCTCATTGCAGTTGGGACACTTGGAAAGATTGGACGTTTGCAGCCTGTCATGCGTTCTTCTTTTATCCCGACGAGCCTTGGAATGTCTTCTCTTTGGATTGGGCATATTGCTTTCCCTCTATGTGCCGATCCCAATCAAGAAGGAATGGGACACCGGCATCCGTTATTGTTAATATTCCCTCCGCAGACAGAGCAAAGCCCCTTGCATTCTGCATCGCAGAGAGGCTTGAGAGGAAGGTTGAGATATATCTGTTCGATGAGGATTTCCTTTAGATCGGCTTTCCCCTCCTTCAAGGGATACAGATCGACTTCGTCTTCCTCAATCTGGTACTCTCCTTTCCCTTTGCTCTCCCGGATTTCCTGGAGATTCAGAGAAAAGATGTGTTTCAGCGGGAAAATGTAGGGTTCGAGGCATCGGCTGCAATTCAGGGCCAGTGTTGTTTCCATCGTTCCTTTCAGGTCCAATCCTCTCTCTCCCGGCGTCAGCTGTAGCTCATAACTGACTTCTGAAACTCCGATGCTTTCACCGTGCTGCCAGTTGAGAGTCTCAATGGTCATTCTCCCAGAAAGAAGCTTCCCTCCCTTGCTTATCTCTTTGATATCAATGAACATATTCGCCTTAAACGAAGCGTGATTATAACAGGAAAAAGATATTTGTCAAGGTATTGCGCCTACCGAAGGGATTATAATCTCCAGCGGCAAAGAAAATATGAGATTCTGTTATATAATAATTTTGAACTATGTGCATTCCAGATAATGGACTCAATCTGCTCTCCTATTTATCTTTCAAATTTATGATCCCGCTGCTTCTTCTGGTCTCCATATCTTCTTTGGGATATGGCAAAAGCCGTGAGGAGTTCATTCTGGATGCCGTGGATCTCATCAGGAATGGATGCTTCCAGGATGCCGAGGAAAGCCTTAAGAAATTGACGATAATTGAACCCAATCGGCCCGTTGGCCATTTTTTAATCTCTTTCTCGCAGTTCATTCATCTAATCTATAACTCGGAAAACAAGGAGAAGATTTCAGAGTTCGAGAAGAACTTGAATCGGACCATCAGCCTTGCAGAAAAGAGTTTGAAGCGAGAGAGTGGGGAGAAGGAAACGAGGCTAATCCTCGGGACCTCCTACCTCCTGCAAAGCTATTACCTGGCTTTGAGGAGGGAAGCATTATCCGCTGCCTTTCTCGCGAAGAAGGGGAAAAAGATCCTTGAGAATCTTCTTCAAGAGGATCCTGAGATCTACGATGCTCTCTTTGGTCTAGGCATCTATAACTATTATGCAGACAGGGTCCCATCCATAGTCAAAGGGATTCGCTTCCTTTTATTCCTTCCGGGTGGGGACCATGTCAGGGGGATCCAGCAGCTCCAGCTGGCAGCCGAAAGGGCCAGGCATTTTGACGTGGAGTCCACTCTGATCCTGGCGGAGATCTATTCAAATAAATTTGAGAATGATCATTCCTCAGCTTACGTTGAACTATCAAGATGCGCGAATAGGAATGAGAATCTGCTGGTCAAGCATGCTCTTGCGAAACTGCACATGAGGATCCTGAACTTTGAGAAAGCGGTGCCGTTGCTGAACGAGATAATTGTCAAGGCCGAGGCAAAGCAAGCAGACCAAGACGTCATCGAGTTGATGACGCTTCATCTCATTCGGTGCTACCTTTCCATGGGGAGGGCAGATAAAGCCCTGCCCTGCTTTGAAAACCTGTTCTCACAAAACGCCGATCTTGCCAGGCGCGATGACATCCTTTATCTTGCAGCCATGGCGCTCCTCTTAAGCGGGGACGCAGGACAGATTGAAAAATTTAAAGGAAGCATTCCGGATATGAAAAGAAAGCTTGAGAATGTCTCCAAGCAGTCTCCTCCGGAAAAGAAGCTGTACATCTACAGAAAGAACATTGAAGCTCTCGTGAAAGCGGATCGAGCAGAAATGGATGCCTCCATGGAAATCTTGAGTAGAATGATCGAAGAGGATGATGGGGATCTTATGAGCCGTCTTCGTCTTGGAGAACTCTTTCTGAAGGAGTTAAGAGCCAAAGAGGCTTTTGATCTATTTCAGGAGATCCTTATATCAAAAGAGGATTCATCGAGCGAGATTCTGGAAATTGCAGAACTACGGGCAGGTCAGGCGTTGGATTTGATGCAGAAGAGAAGCCTGGCTGAAGAGTTCTACCACAGGATCATTGCAAAGAGAAATTCCACTGCTCTGGAAGCGGCTTACTTCTATCTTAAAATTCCATTTGGTAATGACCCCCGCTGAGAGAAAAAGCCTTATGCATTCGTTCATAAAACTTTTAAGTTGTCGGGCTGAATACAGTTAAATATCCCGGGAAAGTTAAGTAGTTAGCTCTTGTTATACAGCCGCAGGACCTTCAGAACATATTCGATTGTCTCCCTGTAGGGAGGGACACCGCCGTGTTTTTCAACTGCTTCTTCTCCTGCATTGTAAGCTGCAAGGATAAGATCTAATCGCCGGCCATACCGGTTGGAGAGGAACTTCAGGTATCTTATTCCTCCCTGGATGTTCTCCTTTGGGTCGAACACATTATCCACGTTGAATCGTGTTGCTGTTTTAGGCATGAGCTGCATGAGGCCCTGCGCACCCTTGGGGGAAACAGAAAACGGGTTAAAATTGGATTCAATTTTGACGACCGCTTTTACGAGAGAGGAATCTACATCGTGCTCCCGGGAGACTTCCTCAATGATTGCTTCGTAATCGGGTTTCTGGCCAGGAACAGGAGCGGCAAGAGACCTCTCAACAGCTTCATCTGGCTGATCTTCAACGAAGCGTATCTCCTTAACCATCCCTTTTTCGCAGCTCATCATCCCACCGCCATCTAACTTGAGAAGATATACCCCTTCGAGCTCTTCATGCTCCTGAACAATCAGAGATCTTTCATCACTGAAAATAATAGCTTCCGAGGCGAAGATGGAAACAGATCCCAGGGGAAAGATGAGGATTATAAAGCATATGATGGACAGACCCTTACACATCATCAACTTCTAAATTCTCCTTAAATATACCGGGAGATGCGCCTGCTGTCAACAAGCAGCTACTCCCTTCTTTTGAACTGCTTCATGAGCTCTGAAGGTCCGAGTTTCACTGTGATCGGACGCCCGTGCGGGCAGTAGTAAGGGTTGGAGCATTTCAGGAGAGATTCAACGATGTATTCCATCTTCGCGGCAGCGAGTCTCTCCCCTGCTTTTACCGCTGCATGGCACGCGAGCATGGAGAGTAGCTCCGTCATCGTTTCACAACCGACTTCGGGATCCTCAAGTAATAATGATGAAATCACTTCCTTTATGAATCCCGGGATAGAATTCAGGGGGAGACTAGTCGGAATTTCCGTGACTTTGATGGTTCCGGGACCAAAATCATCGATGATCAATCCAGCGTTGAAAAGGATCTTCTGATGAGCCTTGACGCATGAGGACTCGGCAGGTGTCAGTTCGATAGTCATGGGAAAAAGAAGCTTCTGTCTTTCCACCGTTCCTCTTTGAAGCTGAGCGTTTAGTTCTTCGAAGACGACCCTTTCGTGCGCAATATGCTGGTCAATAATGAAGAGATTTTCTGAATCGGTTGCAACGATGAAGGTATTGAGATGCTGACCCAGGATTTTAATATCTTGACTTCTTGATTCGAAAGGAACTTCTTCCTGTACCTGCATTTCTGAGATTTTGATTGTAGATGCTCTTTCTGCTGAAGACCCATGATGTGCGACCCCGTGAAGGCCGGTTTGTCTTGACATGGACGGGGAAAGCCTTGCTGATGCAGAATGCAACTTTTCCCCTTCGAGAACAGAAAGGATGGCATTATGGACAATGCGATAGATCTCCCCGAGATGGCGAAACCTAACTTCCAGTTTTGCGGGATGGACATTGAAGTCTACAAGGGAGGGGTTAACCTCAAGGAAGAGAAAGAGGTATGGATGGCTTCCAGGAAAGAAGCTTCTGTAAGCATTATACGCCGCTCCCATCAGTGTCCTGTCCTTGATGGACCTCCGGTTTACGAAGAAGTTCTGGCCGCTGCGATTCGAGCGACCGTCCCCGATATTGGAGATGAACCCCTCCAGCTCGACTGCTTCTCCCGTAATGCTGAATTGGAGCAGCCTGCTGGCAAAATCAGATCCAAAGATCTGAGAGATCCTCTCACGTCTGCTGCTAGAGGGAGAAAGGCTAAATAGCAATCTATCTTTACTCTTCAGGGTAAAACGTAATTCATAGAAAGAAAGGGCAAGTCTCTGGATCGCAGCGATGATGTGTGACAGCTCCACTTCATTACTTTTCAGAAACTTATTTCTGGCCGGCGTGTTGAAAAATATGGAGCGGACCTCCACGGAGGTGCCCTTAAGCGGTGGAACTTCTTCGACATTCAAGATCTTTCCTCCCTTAGCATGGACTTCATGGCCCGGAAGAGCAAGGCCTCTTCCACTTCTCATGGTAACGATAGAGACGGATGCTATGGACGGGAGTGCTTCCCCGCGAAATCCCATCGTTGAGATGGAGCAGAGATCTTTTTCATTTAAGATCTTGCTCGTGGCATGCCTTTCGAGAGCAAGTATGAGATCCTCTCTGTCCATCCCTTCACCATCATCGTCCACCCTGATCTTTTCTTTTCCTCCTTTTGTGATCTCTACCATGATTGATGACGACCCCGAATCTATAGAATTTTCGATTAGCTCTTTAACAATGGATGAAGGCCTCTCAACAATCTCTCCAGCAGCAATTTTGTCGATGAGAATATCGTTAAGGATCTTGATCTTTCCCATATCTTCCCTTTTTACCTTCATGCTATTGCAGAGATGAATAGATGTCAACTGTGCACTTTTCATGCATTGTTCAATGCCATTTTGGACATCCTTTTATCTACTTGAAGGA
>JBFMGF010000025.1 GCA_040752675.1 Acidobacteriota bacterium | reverse complement strand
GACGACGCACATCACGAGTCCGACCAGCAACGCCTTCAACGTGAACTCACTCATGGACATTTCCGGTGGAACATATGGTTTGAACTCACCTGCTGCCATTAGTCACCTCCAAATCAAGAAAGAACCATTTTTATTTTCAACGCTTACCTTGCCTACCATAAAGGTTTTTGAATATTAACACCCCTCTCAAAAAAAAGTCAACAGCTTTCGACATTATATATTTTGATTCGCAGGCCACTTTGCTATACTTTCGACAAGATAAAGAGGCTTATTTTTGCGGACAGAGAGGCAAAAGGAATGGTCAGAGAGAGTCGAACTGCATTTATCTACCATGAAGAATATTTAAGGCATGACACGGGAGCTCTCCATCTGGAGAGCGAACGCCGGCTTGCTGCCATCGTCGAACACCTTAAGAAGACTGGAACATGGGAGAGACTCTTGCATATAAAACCCGAAAAGGCAGATGAGAAATGGATATTGAAGATACATACCCTCAAATACCTGGAATATGTAAAAGAGAGCTGCGCAACGGGGGCGAAAGTGCTCGATTTTGCCGATACGGCAGTCTGCCTGGAATCTTGCGATATTGCCCTTCTTGCCGTGGGTGGTGTCCTTGCCGCCATTGACGCTGTCATGAAAGGAATTGCGAAAAATGCCTTCTGTGCTGTTCGTCCACCCGGTCATCATGCCGAACGGGATCGGGCGATGGGGTTCTGCCTCTTTAACAACGTCGCCATCGGTGCAAAATACTTACAGGATGAACACCAATTAAAGAAGATTGCAATCATCGACTGGGACGTTCATCATGGTAACGGCACGCAGAACAGCTTTTACGAGGATCCGATGGTCCTCTACGTCAGTCTCCATCAGTATCCCCATTACCCTGGCACGGGAAGCCATCTGGAGAAAGGAAAGGGAGCTGGAGAGGGATACACGCTGAATTTCCCGATGCCCGCTGGAAGCG
The DNA here is from genome assembly GCA_040752675.1 of Acidobacteriota bacterium. Lineage (NCBI taxonomy): Bacteria > Pseudomonadati > Acidobacteriota > Acidobacteriota bacterium. The sequence goes on along the minus strand of JBFMGF010000025.1, from coordinate 34,100 downwards.
GAGAAGAGCTTTACCTGAAGGTCTTCGAACATAGGATCATTCCGGCCCTCCATGATTTCAAGCCAGACTTCATATTGATCTCGGCTGGTTTCGATGCCCATGCGAACGACCCCCTCTCGAATACTTCTCTGACGGAAGAATCCTATGCGCGGATGACAGAATTCCTTAAACGAGTCTCTCAGGTTCATTGCAATGACAGGATCGTGTCGGTGCTCGAAGGAGGCTACGATCTCATTGCTCTGGGATCATCAGTGGAAGCACATCTATTGGAATTGATGGCCTGATTTTTCGATCATAATTTCAGGAGGTATTTATGAAAGGAACGATCAAATGGCGGGAAGGAATGAAGTTTGAGGCTTATTCAACATCCGGACATACCATCATCATGGACGCTGCCCCCGAAGTGGGCGGGAGCAATCAGGGACCAAGACCCATGGAGCTTGTACTTCTTGCGCTCGGTGGATGCACCGCCATGGATGTCATAAGCATTCTGAAGAAGATGCGAAAAGAGATTGAATCCTTCGAGATCAAGCTCGAAGCCGAACGAGCGGAAGAGCACCCGAAAGTCTTTACGAATATAAAAGTTCTCTACACTCTAAAAGGGAAAAATCTCAAAGAAGCCGAAGTCGAGAGAGCCATGAATCTTTCCAAGGACAAATACTGCTCTGTTGGAAGGATGCTCAACAAAGTCGCGAAATTAGCTTATCAGTTTCTGATCCTGAATAGCTAAGATCGCTTTAAGAATTTCTTCTGCCTATAACTGAGGGATTACTCCTGTACTATATTTCCATTTGAAATCATGAAAGAAATTTATTAGTATTAAGTTTCATAAATCTGCAACCAAAAAAAATTTTCTAAGGGAGGTTCGAATGGACAGGAAGCTAATGAGCGCTGCCAGAATCGCCATCAAATGCCTGGCTCCGAAGAAGGGGGAGAGCCTGATTGTGATCACGGATGAACCGTTGAGACTTATTGGACAGGCTATATTTAAAGCAGCAACAGAGCTTGGGGTGGAACCTGTGATGGTTGAGATAACCCCCAGAGAAAGGAATGGTGATGAACCTCCACCTAAGGTTGCAGAGATGTGGAAGAGATTCGATCTGTTTCTTGCTCCCACATCAAAATCTCTCACACACACAAAGGCAAGGAGGGAAGCATGTGAGGCAGGTGCAAGAGGGGGAACGCTCCCGGGAATCAAGATGAACACGATGCTTCGTGCTCTTAATGCAGATTTTACGACTATTGCGAAGAGGAGCCAGAAGGTAGCAAAGGTTCTCTCGGCAGGAAAAATGGCAAGGGTCTTTACCCCAACAGGAACGGATATAACGATGTCCATCAAAGGCCGAATGGCAAAAGCGGACACAGGACAGTTCTTCAAGAAGGGGGATTACGGGAACCTGCCTGCTGGCGAGGCGTTTCTGGCTCCCGTAGAGGGAACGGCGAACGGTTGTATCGTCATCGACGGGGCGATGGCCGGGATCGGACTTGTGAAGGAGCCGATCGTGATTAAGGTGAAAAAAGGATTCGCTACGAAGATAGATGGTGGCAGGGAAGCCAGCCAGTTGAAAAAGATGATGAAGCCCCTCGGAGAGAATGCATACAATGTGGCAGAGCTCGGCGTTGGAACCAACGACAAGGCAAAGCTCATAGGGAGCATTCTTGAAGATGAAAAAGTCATGGGGACAGTGCACATCGCCTTCGGCAACAATATGTCAATGGGAGGAAAAGTGAATGTTCCCCTCCATGTGGATGGGATTCTCCTGAAACCTACGCTTGAGATTGACGGAAAGCTCGTTATGAAGAACGGTGAACTTCTCGTCAAATGATGGCAGGAAGATTAATAATCATTATCATGAGGAGAAGGAATCATGGGGAAAAATATTACGCAGAAGATCATTGAGAGGCGTCTCGTTTCAGGAGAGATGGTCCCGGGCAAGGAGATTGCTATCAGAATGGATCAAACCTTCACGCAGGATGCAACCGGGACGATGGCCTATCTCCAGTTCGAGGCGATGGGGATCCCGAAGATCAAGACAAAGCTCTCCGTGAGTTACGTAGATCATAACACAATTCAGGACGGCTTCGAGAATGCGGATGATCATCTATACCTCATGACGGTCGCCGCGAAGTATGGCATCCATTATTCGAGAGCCGGAAACGGGGTTTGCCATCAGGTGCACCTGGAGCGTTTTGGAGTCCCAGGCGATACGTTGATCGCTTCCGACAGCCACACACCGACAGCCGGCGGGATCGGAATGTTCGCAATAGGCGCAGGAGGTATCGATGTTGCTGTTGCTATGGGAGGCGGCCCATTTTATCTCACCATGCCGCGCATCGTCCTTGTAAAATTGTCCGGAAGGCTCAAAGCCTGGGTCTCAGCAAAGGATGTCATCCTTGAGCTACTGAGGCAGCTCACCACGAAAGGGAATGTCGGAAAGGTTATCGAGTACGGCGGCGAAGGTGTCAAGACGCTCTCCGTTCCTGAAAGAGCCACTATCACGAACATGGGGGCCGAGCTCGGTGTTACGACATCTCTCTTTCCAAGTGATGAAATTACGAGGGAATTTCTCCGCGCCCAGAAGAGGGAGAATGTCTGGATGCCTCTGGAGGCTGACCCCGATGCTGTCTATGATGAAGTGATTGAGATTAATCTTTCAAAGATTGAGCCGATGGTTGCTCAACCGCACTCTCCTGATAATGTGGTGAAAGTCACAGAGATTGAGGGATTACAAGTGGATCAGGTTGGCATCGGCTCCTGCACGAACTCCTCTTACAAAGATTTGATGACGGTTGCTAAAATTCTCAAAGGTAAAACGGTTCCTCCTCATGTCAGCCTGATCATTGCGCCAGGCTCTCGTCAAGTTCTTCAAATGATCACAAAGAATGGGGCTCTCTACGATCTGATTTCTGCAGGGGCAAGAATCATGGAATCGGCCTGTGGGTTCTGTATTGGCAACAGCCAGGCTCCGAGGACAGATGCCGTAAGCGTCAGAACCATTAATAGAAACTTTGAGGGAAGAAGCGGAACAAAGAGCGCCAGGGTTTATCTCGTGAGTCCCGAGACAGCCGCTGCCTGCGCTATCTATGGCATGATGACCGATCCGCGGAAACTCGGAAAGAGGCCTCCAAGAATGGCCATCCCAAAGGAGTGCTTCATCGATGACAGCATGATTGTTCCTCCCTCTAATAAGCCGGAAGAGGTGAAAATCTATCGTGGACCCAACATTGGCGATCCACCCAGGAAGGCTCCACTGGCAGATAAGATCGTAGGGGAAGTTCTTTTGAAAGTCGGAGACAAGATCACGACAGACCATATTATGCCGGCTGGAGCCAGGCTGAAATACCGCTCCAATGTTCCCAAATACGCTCAATTTGTTTTCGAAGGAGTGGACCCCACCTTTGCCGAACGGGCAAAGGCAAAAAATGGTGGTTTCCTTGTCGGAGGATTGTCATACGGTCAGGGTTCCTCAAGGGAACATGCTGCTATTTGCCCGATGTATCTTGGAGTCAAGGGAGTCATCGCCAAATCTCTTGAAAGGATTCACACCGCCAACCTGATCAACTTTGGAATCATTCCCATGACCTTTAAAGATCCATCCATCTATGATCAGATTGATCAGGGAGATCATTTGGAGATCGAGAACCTCCTGAACAATCTTAAATCAAGCCCAGAAATTACAGTCAAGAATCTCACCAAAGGAACAACATTTACGGTGGTGCACAACCTGACACCGAGGCAGGCCGACATCATTATGGCCGGCGGCCTGCTCAACTTCACACGCTTACAGCATTCATAAATCTCTGGAATCTTAAGAGCTGCAGTTGGAAAGAGCGCGCATGTTTGAGCGACCAATCGAGTCTGTGAGGCAAGCTTTTTATTTTTTGATGGGCTGACGAAGCCTCTTCTCAACGGATTGAACTTTCGTTTGAATGGCCCCTCTCCTTCCCTTCCTGTAATCTCCCTTGATATGGAAGTCTATCCGATGGCAATCCTTCTTCATCTCATTGAAGCACTTTTTCACCACACCAAATAGGTCATCCCAAGCTCCCTCAATCGTCGTTCCCATAGGACCGACCTTGTAGGACAGCTTGCTCCTTGCAATGATATCAACCGCTCTCGAAACATATCTGCTCAACGATTCGCCCTTTCCAATTGGGTAGATACTGAAATCAATCAAAACCATAGAATTCTCTCCTTAACTGTATTTATCAAACCTTTTTAAAACTTTTTAAGATCTTGCATCGCGGGTGGCCGAGGCTAAGCGCAACCATCCGCCCGCAGCGGAAGGGGCCCACCGGGGGATGGGTGGAGCGAGGACGGATGGAGCGCTGCCGAGGACAGGACCAGTCGATGCTGCTTTTGAATAATTTGGGGTTGAAGGTTTAGCTTGATAATCTTTTAGTACTGTTAATAATCTTGAAATCATGTGGTGCCAATGAAAGTGCGCAGATCTTGATTACTCGCTCTATGAAACAGGCGAAAGAAGATTCCATGAAAGATCAATTGCAAGAATCGATCGGTCCTGTTGATCATATTCCTGAAGAAACGAATCTCTTTTTTCTCTTCCCCCTTTGATAAACCCCTCAGAAGATTTACAAATTGATCGAGGAGGTTGCCTGCTTTTCCATCAATGGCGATGGAGAAGGAATAGAGGACCATGATGATGGCATAGATTCGAGAACCCATCATGTCAAGTCTGTAAGATCTGTTTTTTCGCGTGAAGGCGGAAACTTTGCCAACCACGCAGTCTGATTTCAGGGATGGATCAACGTAGAGCATCCAATCCCCTTTAGTCCTATAAATGAGGCCATCATTGGATCTCTTTCTGAACAGAACGCGATGGACCATCAGCATCCCATTTCTGTTAAAAACGCCGATATCGCCTATTCTCAAATCTTTTTGTTCATGATTGATGAGCAGGGATTCACCATCGAGAAGAATGGGCTTCATGCTGATTCCAGACACCAGGACGATGCTTCCCTTCCCTGCCTCAGAGAAGAGCTCTGAAATAACAGAAAGAAACTCCTGGCGATCACCAAATGGCAATCGGTTTGTTCTGTCTGCCCTATTGTTCATCTTTTTGTACTCTTCGCCAGCTTTCAATTTTAAAAATCCCTACCATCCGCCATAAAGATATGATGGAAAGTTGATTTTATATCATGCAAAAAGTTTTCTCAAAGAGTAAGGAAAGAGGGAAAGCTAAGGGCAGGGGTGCGCATTCGGTCGTTCCGCTCCGCTGGAATCTCTTCCAAGAGAGCCTTCCGTACCTCCCCTGTTACCGCTGACAAGATAAAAGACCAATTCCGCTGGAGGGGGAACAAAGGAGTCGGTGAGCGAAGGACCTGGAATATCACAGAATCGAGCCGCATTGGGAACCACTCCCGGGTCCTGGGTGTACTCCCCTGATTGGAGGAAGTGATTCCAGTCACTTCGATAGAGATTGTAATTACTATTTCCTCCGCCACAGGTGGGGCTATAGTCCTCCCACTGAATTGTCTCTTTGTTCGGAAAGGTAACCCGGATCAGCTCTTCTGGTACGATTCCAAAGGCAACTGGAGTGACACTGCTTGATGTTCCGTTGCTATTCGTCACCGTGTATCGTATGAAGGAGTTCGTGGAGTACTTATCGGAAGCCACCGTCCACTGATACCGTCCATTGTTTGGAAGATTGTCGGCGATGATGGTCCACGGCCCTGATGAGCCATCCGTGGAAAGCTCAAGCTTGACCGTGCCAAAGCTCTGTCCGGAAGGAACTGAGGAAACCCAATCGATGAAGCGCACGGAATCCTTGATGAATCTCTCTTTACCGCGGGGAGAGATAGATTTGATGGAAAGGGAGGAAGGACTTGAAGCTTCTTTGTAGAAACGAAGGTAATTCTGGTAATTGAAGAGCGAGATCGGCTCCTTATCAACAAGGGCGATATCGGGAAAACCGTTGTGGTCTGCATCGGCACCTGCTCTGAAAGCAGAATGAGTCCCGCTCCTGGGTATGGTGAATTCCGTGAGGAGTGACCAGCCCCCTGAACCATTCCCTCCCCAGACCGTCACTTTGCCTGTCGCAAAGGCTGCCAGGTCCATATTGCCATCAACGTTCATGTCATAGAGCTGAGTGGCATCATAAGTCCCCGTATCAGGCAAAGTGCCGCTCGCATCTACCCAGGTATTGGCCCCATTCCATCTCCAGACTTCAATGCCTCCCTGAGAATTAACATAGGACAGGTCCTGGCATCCATCATTATTCACATCGCCGATATGAGCCCCTCCTCTTACTTCAGAGGCAGGGAGAGGTGGAAGATTTCCATCGGCAAGCGCAAAGCCTCCATAGCCATTCCCAAGATAGACAGTACCATATTCCTCGGAAGTGGCAATATCGGCATTGCCATCTCCATTCACGTCCCCGAAATAAAACTGCATGCTTGAATTGCCGCCTCCAGGCCCAAAGCTTTGTACCCATGTCCCGTTTTGGCGATTGATATAGACATGGACTCCATTGCAGCATCCGAAGGAGACCGAACCCACATCAAGGTCACCATCATTATCAATATCCGCAAAATCTGTGTTGAACATTCCCCACGTCTCGCCATTGGTTGCCAGACCATCATCCCAGGGAGTCCAGTTCCTTCCCGTTCCATCACCCAGGGCCACTTCGAAGATTTGATCCCCAAGATCATTACCGCTGTAATCATGATGCATGCCATATCCAACATCCATCTTCCCATCGTTGTTGACATCCCCCAGAGCAATGCCACCATAGCCGAGGTCACCCATCATGTAGTTGCTCCAGCTCCCCCTGCCATCGCCAAACCAGACCATGATTCCCTGCTCCTCACTGTTGATTAAAGGATTACCGTGGTCGCCGATGGAGACGATGTCCACCTTCCCATCTCCATCCAGATCCTCCATCTCAAGCTCGGTTCTTCCCTCCTCCCATTCCGGATAGGAGAGGCCTGAAGAAGATTCCGTATAGCTGATGGCAAGAATCTCCTCCTGCTCCACGAGCTGCGCTATGGATGGAGAATGAATTATCCAGAAAGAAATCGAAAGCAAAAGGGCGATTGTTAAGGATGACAACACTTTCATAGCCCCTCCTCCTGGTTCTACAAGGTTGACAAACATCGATACGGACAAGGCATTTCCTTTTTGAACAACGTTATTCTTTTAACCTGAATATACTTGAAGGAATGGGCAGAATCAATCCACTTCTAATATTCGTCGAGATGGTGGAATTCGGCATTTTCTATCCACTGGCGGGGTCGTGAGATGAATTCGATGATATTTTCGAGAAGAACGAGATGTTGCTTTTCTTCCTCGGCAAGCTGCAAAAAGATCTCTTTCTGATGCTCCTCGAGCACTTTTTCCGCCTTCTCAGTATAAAATTCCTGGCTCACACGCTCAATTTCTTTCGCCTTCTCATAGAGCTCTCCATGAGAGATCTTCAGATAGGAAGTGGCACCCTCCTCCTTCATCCTGGCAAAAATATTCTTCGCGTTCACCAACACTTCTGTTTCTGCCATTCCCGACCCCCGACCCCGTTTCATCTCCTGAATGATACCGTAATGCTTCGCCTCATCGTTGGCCAGCATGTTCAGAATGCTCCTCAACCCTGCTTCATTGCATCTCTGTGCAAGATCACGGTAATACTCCTCTCCATCCCTTTCCATCTGCAGGGCAAAATCAAAGATATCCATTCTTTCCCTCCCTATGAGAAGTTATTTATTCGGCGGCTGCATATTCACGGAGTAGATTCCTGGCAATGACGATGCGTTGAATCTGATTCGTTCCTTCGTAAATCTGGGTGATCTTGGCATCCCGCATGTATTTCTCGATAGGATAGTCCTTCATGTAACCATATCCGCCAAAGATCTGTACGCAGTCCGTCGTGACCTTCATCGCCGTATCGGTTGCGAAGAGCTTGGCCATTGCGGATGCTTTGGAGATGCTTTTCGCACCGGCATCGGCTGCCCTCGCCACGGAGTAAACGAGTTGTCTCGCTGCTTCGATCTGTGTCGCCATCTCGGCAAACATCCACTGAATCCCCTGGAAGGCTGTGAGTGACTGTCCGAATTGTTTTCTCTTCTTTGCATATTCCATCGCCAGATCGAACGCTCCCTGCGCAAGACCAACCGCCTGGGCAGCAACGCCGGGACGAGCCCTGTCGAGCGTCGCCATGGCATTGGCAAAACCTCTTCCTTCCCTTCCCCCCAACAGATTCTCTGCTGAGACCTTGCAGTTCTTGAATTCGAGCTCTCTCACAGCAACACAGCGAATGCCCATCTTGTCCTCTTCCTTTCCGAAGATGAACCCCTCCATCCCCTTCTCGACGATGAGCGCGCTGCTGCCGCGGGTGCCCTTAGTGGGATCTGTGATACAATAAACTGTGTAGAGATCGGCAATACCGCCGTTCGTGTTCCACTTCTTTACTCCATTCAGGACATAATGGCCATTCTCCCTTCTTGCCTGCGTCTTCATGCTGGCCGCATCACTTCCCGATTCAATCTCCGACAACCCGAATGCAACGAGCTTCTCCCCGGAGGCCACATAGGGAAGCCATCTCTTCTTCTGTTCCTCCGTTCCCCCGAGGATGATGGGAAAGGATCCCAGAGCGTTAACGGCATAGGCCACACCAACGCCGCCACATGCTTTGGATATCTCTTCAATGACGAGACATAGATTAAGGAGACCGGCTCCCTGACCTCCGTACTCTGCGGGAACCCATATTCCCATGAGGTTGGCTTTCTTCAGTGCTTCAATGACGGACCAGGGATATCTCTGCTCACGGTCAAGCTCTGTGGCGACGGGCCTTATATACTTGTCCGCAACTTCCTTTGCCTGTTCGATATAATCCAGATTCCTTGCATTGAGAAGCTCTTTCATACATTAACACTCCTTTTCCACCTCCCATCATGCGATGGGAATTCATTTGCTTCTGCCGGTATTCTTCTCGAGGTCAATGATCCTCTCCTCCAGCTCCTTGATCTTTTCCATGAGAGGATCAATGAGATCGGCATGGTCAAGAAGTTTTACATGGATCTTCTGACCGTTTTGATTGACGACCTTAGCCGGAACTCCCACGACGGTGCTGTTATCGGGAACCGATGCTACGACTACGGAGCCAGCGCCAACTTTGACATTCTCGCCGATTGTGATGTTTCCGAGGATCTTGGCGCCCGTCCCCACGACGACTCCTCTCTTCAAGGTAGGGTGCCTTTTCCCCTTTTCATGACCGGTTCCGCCGATCGTCACCCCCTGGTAGAGCGTAACGTCATCTTCAATGATTGCTGTCTCCCCTATGACGACTCCCATTCCATGATCGATGAAGAACCCCTTTCCTATCTTCGCTCCGGGGTGGATCTCGATCCCCGTAACAAACCGCGAGAATTGAGATATCAATCGGGGGATGACAGGAATATGCAACCTTGCATGCAGGAAATGAGCGATTCTGTGAAAGAACAGGGCATGGATTCCTGGATAGGCAAAGAGAATCTCGAGGATGTTCCTGGCTGCCGGATCCCTCTCATAGACTGTCTTTATCGTTCTCCACATGCTCCCTTCTTAAAATTTCTCTGGCTTTTCAGTCGATGAAGTTTGACTAGCTGTTTCCGCCCATCCTGGCAAAAATCTAAAAAATAATACTAAAAATGCCTGCAAAAATCTACTGATTCTTTTCCCGCTGCCACGCACATTGCTTATGAATAGTTTTTGATCAAAAAAGAGCGTGTGGTAATATTAAAAAGACCTACTACAAGCTGTTGAGCAGGGAAGGAACTCATGAATTATAAAGTCCTCTTCCGAAAACTGCACAAGACGATACGCGAGATCGAGCGCTCGGAGGATATCTCAAAAACGCTGTTCGACATCCTGAAGAGACTCATCAATGAGTTTCACGAAGAGATGGGCCTCGTCGGGGGAAGGCTCTACAAGTCCAGCAACGACAGCTACGTGCTGATCCATCAATATTCCCTTGAAGGAAAGAAGGTCAGACCCGGGTATAAGATTTCCATTACTTACAAGCCACTCCAGGATCTTCTCGAGCATGGATTCGTCATCATGGATGAGAACGATCCCGGTTTCGACCGGAGGGTAGAAAGAGTGGTGGGCGTCTCCTTCTTTGCCGCCATCGCGATCGGCGAGGAGAACAGGCATATCATCGCTTTCACTCTGAGACCCGGGATCAAACGGGAGGATGTCATCTACTCCCTGAACACGATCCGCCACGTCATCAACCTCAAACTCAGGCAGGAAGAGCTGGAAGACATCATACAGGAAGCCAAGAAAATCCAGCAGAGCATCCTGCCCCGCTCCTTCCCGAAGTTTGCCGATTATGACATCTATGGAATGTCAATCCCTGCCGAGGATGTCGGAGGAGATCTTTACGATTTCCTGCCCATCTCGGACAGAGTCCTCGGCGTGGCGGTGGCCGATTCGAGCGGACATGGATTCCCCGCTGCCCTTCAGGCGCGCGATGCCATCACCGGTCTCAGGATGGGGATAGAGGAACATTTCAAGATCATCAAGACCATCGAGAAGCTGAACCGGATCATCAGCAAGAGTTCGCTGGCAACGAAGTTTATCTCCCTCTTCTATGGCGAATTCGAGGCGAACGGGAATCTGATCTACTGCAACGCGGGGCATCCGCCTCCCATCCTCTTCCGCAAGGATATGATGCTGCATTTGAAAAAAGGGGGGCTGGTGCTCGGTCCGAACCCACTGGCCAAGTATGAGAGAGGGTTCGTCAACTTCCAGCATGGAACGATCCTGGTCATCTATACCGATGGAATCACGGAAGCATCGAACCATGAGGGCAATCTCTTCGGAATTAAGAGGCTCGAACGCGTCATACTGAAGCACATCGGTGAATCATCGGAATCGATAACCAAACGGATCTTCGAGAAGGTGGAGAGGTTTTCGAGAGGCTGCAGCTATGTGGACGACAGAACCGTCGTGATCGTAAAAAGATGACCTCTGACAGTTATTGAAATTAGGCGTCTCAAAATGTATCATATAAGGCTTTATATAGTTCAGGAACTCGTCGAATGGAAATCCGATATGCGGCCTATGAAAAGAAATCATCATAACATCGCCGTCTTTACAATCCTCATTTGTTATTCTTTGGTTTCCCTTTTCCCGTTCCCTCTCGCGGCTGAAGAGATTAACGTCAGAGTGGAGCTCCTATATCCGGAAGGGATGAAAGAGCTGGATATGGAACAGACGGTCTCCATCAACGTTTGCTTCGATCTCTCGAGAAGCGAAAAGAACTATTCGGCTTCCTTTAAGTACCAGATTGCTCTCTCCTGCAATGGAAAGAAGATCGGAAGGGAAAAGGGAGTATACGCGCCGCCTGAAGGAATCGCCATCAAAAGAACTACAATTTGCAAAACCTTCAAATATCCTCTCAAGGACCTGATCAAACCTGGTACCATCATGCTTGCGCTGAAAGCCGACGTTGAGATTAATGAAGCTGGCGGAGTCAGACTGAAAGGAGAGAGTGGTCACATCGAGGCTCGCATCAAGTCCGATTACTCAGAGCTAACCGTCTCCGGAACCGTCGTCTGCCCATCCGACCTACCACTTTCCCTTGTCAGGGTAGAACTGATCGGCAAGGTCCCGGAAACCAACCTCATAGCGCCAGGCTCCACTGCGACATCCTTTACAGATGGGAAGGGTTCATTTTCAACTAAACTTTCCACTCCAACAGCATTGGGAGGGCAGGTTATCGCCAGACTATTCTGCCCCGGCGTAGAAATACCTTCCCTGACCGTAAGTGGAAACATTGCCGAAAACGAATGCTCTTTCGGCTCAATCATCATGCAGTGCAACAGATGCGGTGGACCACTCACTGCCGGAGAAGAAGAACAGATTCTCCCTCCGCGTTCCCCCGCTTCCATCACCTCACCTTACGAATTCATCCATCGCTGACCTACTTTCCCCTCCTGCCTCCTCTTTTCACCTTTTTCCTCTTCGTCTTCCTCCCGGTTCTTCCCCGCACTTGGCGATTCTCTTTTAAGAGCACGTCTCTAAATCACTTTACAAGGAGGTCTGGTTGATGTAATAGTTTCCCGTGGAGGGGAACTATAATGAGAAAAAAGAAGAGGATCTAGTTTCGACCACGGCTTCCTCAAAAGCCTGGCTGGAAGGATGTAAGTGACGAGTTCTGGGAGAAAGTGGAGGTGTTGCTTCCGAAGCAAAAGGCAAGAAAGAAGAAAGCAGGTCGGCCGCCGGCGAACAGGCGGAAGCTTCTGAACGGCATGCTGTATCTGCTTCGCACAGGTTGTCAGTGGAAGATGATCCCGAAGGAATACTATGCAGGATCTACCACGCATCGGTACTTTCAGAAATGGGTTCAGGCCAATCTGCGAATCCATTATTGCACTGGCGATTTATAATTCGAGGAAGAGGAAGACGATACCCATAAAGGTGATAAGGATGCCGCTCAGGATCTCACCGTATTTTGAAAAGAACTTCATCTCGATCTTCATGGCCCACTTCAATCCGAGGACCGTTAAGCCCATCATCATTAGAAACGTGGAGACGGAGTATAAGACGATTACCGTGCTGACGATGACAGGACCATAAGAAGCGGCGGCAAAGAGAATGGGGAAGATGATGATGCACGGGTTGAGCCCGATGATCATGGCCAGATAGAGGTCGCTTTTTTCCAGCTCTCCGGTGATCAGTGCATAGTCCTTATGCCAGTGAAGCGTATCCCTTCCAGGGTGAGGAGCATCGGGGGCTTCCCGATGGTGCTTACGGACATGAACCATCTCCCCTCCAATGTGAAAATGTCCGCCCTTTCTGAATGCCCAGTATGCATAGATAGCTCCAAACAGGATCAGGAGTATTCCTGAGATCTTTTCGAGTGTCTCTCCTGCCGCCATGGAAGTTCCGAGACCGATGACCATCCCGAGAAGCCCGAGCAGGAGCGATAGAAAGATGTGGAGGCATGCGGAGAGACCGCTGATGAAGATGGTCCTCCTAATCGACCAGTTCCTGGCTCTTCCGATCAGGACGAAGGGGAGCCAGTGATCAGGGATGAGTGTATGGAAGACGGCCGTGGACAGAGCAGAAAATATAAGGATTAATGATGCCGTGTTCATCTTTACATTAAAAGAAACCGATCTCTATTGACTATTATGACCGGAACGACCTGGAACTATTAGCGGCCCTGCAGAGACAGATCGGACTTCCTGTTAAGAAGCGACATAAGGGTCCTCTCAAAGAGTTCAACATCGATGAATGTATTTTTGCATGGACCTTCGGGCCTTTTGTTCTCGATGCCGATGACAGGGATCTTCGGCGTCGTATCTTCGATGCCACTCACGAGGTCTCTCTCACAGGCAATCCCGATGATGGCCACCGGCTTCATCTCCTTGATGATCTTCCTCGCCACATCTCCCCCCGAAGCAATGAAGGCCTTGCAGTTATACTTCGCGCAGATTTCCTGGACCTTCTTCCTTACATCCTTTTCCAGACACCTCGGAAGGAGGATCAGAAGGTTCTCACCTCTGCTTATCCTGCAGATGAATTTCTGTAGTGCATTACTCACCTTGATGAAGGAGTTGCCCATTCTGTCCCTGGAGATCCCGAGTTTCTCTCCAAGTCTAGCGGAGATGCGAAAGAATAAGTTGATGAGGTAGGATTTCCTTACGAACCACAGGAGAAAGTTCCGTCCCATGATAACAGTCATGACAGTCAGAACCAACCATATCATAATAAGACCGAAGAAAGCGATGAGAGCGGTGAGTGCAGCCTTCGGAAGCCATTCGGCAAGCTGATAGAGTCGCGGATAAATTAGATAGAGAAAGAGGAATGATCCGATGAGCAGGAGGAAATAGATGCCGAAGGTAAAGATGAGGAAAGTCCTCTTTCCCTCATCGATCATCCCGTTATAGTTGGAGAGGTTCCCTTCCCACTCGAGCCACTCATCGCCGAGCCTCCTGTCATTGACTCCATCTTCCCCTGTATTCTTCGCCTCCTTCATCTATATCACCCATTCATGAGGATTTCGCTTGTTGTCCATTCCATATTTTAATTGCCAATGAGATCTTATCTAGTCTTCTTCTCGGAGATGTTGGAAATGTGGATGGAGCAGAAAGTCCCACACATGGAGCAGAACTCCTTGGCATAGGCTTCACTTTCCATCTTCATCTTCCTGGCTTTTTCCGGATCGAGGGCAAGACGGAACATCCCTTCCCAATCGAGAAGTTTTCTCCTCCTGGACATCTCGTCATCCCTCTCCCTAGCTCCCTTGATCCCCTTGACTATGTCTGCAGCATGCGCCGCTATCTTGGAAGCGATGATTCCCTCCCGCGCATCTTCGACCGTCGGCAGCCTCAGATGTTCCGCTGGAGTCAGATAGCACAGGAAATCCGCACCTGCAGCCGCAGCGATTGCGCCTCCGATCGCTCCTGCGATATGGTCGTAACCAGGCGCGATGTCCAGGGGAAGCGGTCCCAGAACATAGAATGGCGCACCCTTACAGACCCTCTTCTGCATGACGACGTTAGCTTCGATCTGATCGAGTGGGACATGCCCCGGCCCTTCCACCATGACCTGGATCCCCTTCTCCCAGGCTCTCTCGCAAAGCTCGCCGAGCGTCACGAGCTCGTCGATCTGTGATGCATCGCTGGCATCTGATATGGCACCCGGTCTCAATCCATCGCCGAGGCTAAGGGTCACGTCGTATTTCTTTGCAATCTCAAGAAGGCGATCAAACTCTTCATAGAGCGGATTCTCACAATTTCTATTCTTCATCCATGCCGACAGGATGGATCCCCCACGGCTCACGATCCCGGCTATCCTCTTCTTGCGTTCCAGATGAGCGATAGTCCTTCTCGTGACGCCACAGTGCACCGTGATGAAATCGACTCCATCGGCTGCATGCTTTTCGATCGTGCGAAAGAGCCGATCCGACGTAAGCTCATAGATCGTATTCCCTTCATTTAAGAGTTGCATAACGGTGTCATAGATCGGAACGCTGCCGAAAAGCACCGGACAACGGGATAGGAGTTCTCTTCTGATCCTGTCCAGATCCCCGCCTGTACTCAGGTCCATGACGCTGTCTGCGCCGAGTTCCACCGCAATCTCGAGTTTCTTTATCTCTTCATCCAGAGATATATGTTCCTGCGACGTTCCGAGGTTGACGTTGATCTTGGTCCTTAACCCCTCCCCAATCCCGATGGCATGGAACTGATGATTTTTATTCCCGGGGAGAACAACCCTTCCGGTCGCAATCCTCTCCCTGAGAAGTTCGGCATCCACTATTTCAGATCTCGCAACTTCGCGCATCTCGGGTGTTATGATCCCCGCTCTGGCCTTATCAAGCTGTGTCATCGTTTCTCCACTCGCTATTTTGCATAATCTACGGCTCTCATCTCCCGGATGACGGTCACCTTGACCTTCCCTGGGTAGTCCATCTCTTGCTGGATCTTCTGTGCGATATCGGAAGCCAGGAGAGCCACATGAGCGTCATCCACCTTGTCACTCTTAGCAATTACCCGGATTTCACGTCCAGCCTGGATGGCATAGGATTGTTCCACTCCCTCGAGGGAGTTAGCAAGGGACTCGATCTTTTCGATCCTCTTGATGTATTCGGCAACACTCTTTCTTCTGGCTCCAGGCCTCGCTCCGGAGAGTGTATCGGCTGCAGAGACAAGGACGGAGATTGGAGAGATGACTTCCACGTCTTCATGATGGGAAGCAATGGCATTGACGACAACCTCTGGTTCTCCAAACTTCTGGGCCAGCTCTTCTCCGATCTCAGGATGCGTTCCCTCCCGCTCGTAGTCGATGGCCTTTCCGACATCATGGAGGAGACCAGCGCGCTTTGCCATTCTGACGTCGAGTCCCAGCTCTGATGCCATCATTCCGGTCAGCAATGACACTTCCTTTGAGTGCTCCAGGACGTTCTGACCATAGCTGCTCCTGAACTTCAACCGTCCCAGATAATTGATGAGCTCGGGATTGATACCCTTTACGTTGAGTTCCTTGACTGTCTCCTCCCCGGCCACTCTGATCTGTTCTTCGACCTTTCTCTTCATCTTCTCTGCGATCTCTTCGATCTTTCTGGGATGGATGTTTCCATCTTTGAGGAGCTTCTCAAGAGTGCTCCTCGCGATTTCCCTCTTGATGGGATTGAAGGCGGAAAGAATCGCCACTCCCGGAGTCTCATCGAGGATGAGCTGGACGCCTGTCGCCTTTTCAAAGGCTTTGATATTCTTTCCCTCGTGGCCGATGATCCTGCCCCTTACGTTGCTATTCGCAGGAAGGGTGAACGACGTAACCGTTTTTTCAGTGACGCAGTCGGTGGCCAGTCTTTCAACCGCCAGGGCGATTATCTTCATCGCCTCTGCATCGGCGGCCCTCTGCGCCTCGTCCTTGATCTCCTTGATCATCTGTACCGCTTCGAATCGAGTCTCCGCCTTCAGATTCGTCAGGAGCTGCCTCTTTGCCTCGTCACGAGTTAATCCAGAGAGCCGCTCCAATCTAACGTTGATCTCCTTCAGCAGCCTGTTCATCTGCTCGTCCTTCTGTTTCAGCTCGTCCATGGAAGCCCGGAGTCGATTCTCCTTTTCCTTGAATAATTCATCCCTCTTCTTGAGCGACGCCTCCATCTCCTTGAGATTACTGCTCCAGTTCTTGAGGTCTCGCTCGAATTTCTGGAGGGAGCCCATCTTGTTCTTCAGCTCCTGCTCCATTCTGTTCTTCGTGTGAAACCACTCCTCCTTTGCCGTCAGGATGGCAGACCTCTTCTGCTTCTCTGCTTCTCTCTTGGCCTCTCTCAGGATCTCATCCGCCTTCTTCCTGCTCTCTCCCAGACTTTTCTTTCCCAACCTGTTATTCAATATCCAGGAAATGAAAAAGGATGCTGCAGCCCCCACGACCGCAACCACCCATGGTAAGATCAACCATATATTTTTCATCACTTGCTCCCTAAATCATGAATGTCATCCACTTCAATAAACTCCCGAGGGGGTGCCTGTTTCCGCCGTTAGTCGCCTTGCAATCTCCTCGAGCTCTTCTCTCTCCACGATCTCGATCCCTCTGTCTGCAGGAACCCGGTCGATACTGTAAACTTGAACGAACTTCGGCCTGACGAGCCTCACTGCTTCTATCCATTCCATAACTGAATCGTCATCAGAGTTCGATGCGGACCCCTTGATGAATAGAGACTGCAGAATGCAATCCTTCAATTCTTTCAAACCTGTTATGATCTCCTGCAACGTCATCCTGTCCACAGGATCATTCACTCGCCTGAGCAATTCCTCGGTTCCCACATCCAGCTTCATAATCCTTTCATCGAGCCTGTTGAGCCCTTCCCTGATTTTCGGGAATATGGCCAGCGTGGAGTTCGAAAGAATAGCCGTCTTCGCCCCGGGATAATACTCGTCTCGCAGTTCTTTAACCGCATCCACAAGCCTGGGGAATTCCGGATAGAGGGTGGGCTCACCATTCCCGGCAAAGGTGATGAAATCCAGTTTTATTCCGGATTCCTTCAGGTTCTTAAGTTTCGTGCTGAGAGAAAACTTCAGGGTCTCAATGTCCGGGAAGCCATTCTTTGCCTTCCCATCCGAAAATATCCCGGCAGTAGTGAAGCCATACTGGCAATAGATGCAATTAAAGGAACAGATCTTCTTCCCGAGCGGAAAGGGATTGATCCCCAGAGAATTCCCCAGACGCCTCGAATCGATTGGACCATAAACGTATCTGCTCTGCAGTGGTATGAGACCATTACGTCTTACTGAATTCCCTCTCTTACCCATCGTTTCTTTTCGCCCCTCTCCCCCTGCCGATCTCATTCAGTCTATCGATGACCTCCTGGAGGATGAAGTCCGGGGTAGAAGCTCCAGCAGTCACACCAACGTTCTCGATTCCGTCCAACCAGGCCTCCTTGATCTCGTCTGCTGTCTCGATATAGTACGTAACCGCTCCCACCTCACGGCAGATATCATACAATCTTCTTGTATTGCCGCTGTGTTTACCACCAACTACGATCATCGAGTCCATTCTCTGGGCAAGCTCCCTTGCGGAGAACTGCCTGTGGAAGGTCGCATCACAGATCGTGTTGTAGATTCTGACATTCGCCGTCTTCATGGAAAGGATCCCGATGATCCTTCCCACTTTCTCCGATTCCTGGGTAGTCTGAATGACAATCCCGAGCTTCTCCGTATCCACGCTCAGCTTTCTCGCCTCATCCTCATCCTCGACGATATCTGCCCCACCTCCAGAATGAGCCTTGATGCCAATGACCTCCGGATGGTTTCTCTCACCGATGATGATCAGGTGATAACCCTCATCGACCAGTTGCTTAGCGTAGTCCTGCGCTTTCTTGACGAAGGGACATGTGGCGTCAACAACTTCCAGCCCTCTGGCCCTGGCATCTTCAAGCACCTGTGGAGGGACTCCATGGGTCCGTATGATAACTGTGCCAGACATGATATCATCAAGCGTTTCCACGGTCTCGACACCCTGATTCTTATTCAAGGCCTCAACGGCCTGTCGGTTATGAATGATTGGGCCAAGGGTGTGAATCTTCCCTCTTCTGGCAGCAGCCGTCATCCTCACCATCTTGAAAGCTCTTTCGACCCCGTAGCAGTACCCTGAATATTTTGCTACTTCTATCTTCACCGCTTCACGAGAGAAATGGGTTGAATTTTTTCTCCTCTCCAATGGTAGTAGACGGGCCATGCCCCGGATGAACGATTGTCTCTTCTGGAAGAGCAAAGAGCTTGCACTTGATGGAGGAGATCAACTCGTTGAAAGATCCTCCGGGGAGGTCTGTTCTGCCAACGGAACCTGCAAAGAGCGTATCCCCGGCTATCAGCTTCCCCTCGAAATAGAAGCAGACTCCACCAGGAGTATGACCCGGCGTATGGATCACCTTCAGGGTCATTCCATCAATAATGATGTCATCCCCGTCTTTAAGTTCAATGTCCGGCGGAGGAGAGTTGCTTGCCCTGACCCCGAAGAAGTATCCCTGCTCTTTCAACGTCGACAAGAAGCCCTTATCCAGTGGGTGTACCAGAAGTTTGGCTTTTGTGTTCTTCAGAAAGTGATCATTGCAGGCAGCATGGTCAACGTGACAATGTGTATTGATGACGTAGAGGAGTTCAATCTCTTCCTTCTTTATAGTGTCGAGAAGGAATTCGCTCTCTATCCCGGGATCGAATATAGCCCCTGCCCTGCCGCTGTTACCGGTAAGGAGGTAAACGTTCCCCTCGAAAGGCCCCGTCGCGAAGCACCTGAGAGTGTATTTGCCGTTCATAAATCAATCAAAAGTATTTTATAATCTATAATTTATTATGTCAATTTTAGGGAGCTTAGATGTTCATGTTGAGGACGAGAATCCTCATCTCTGTCATATCCTCGATGGCGAACCTCGGCCCTTCCTTTCCGATCCCCGAATTCTTAACGCCTCCATAAGGCATGTGGTCGGCTCTATAAGTGGGAACATCGTTTGTAACAACTCCTCCGACCTCGATCTCTTCGAAAGCCTTGATAATGGATCCGATATCTCTTGTGAAGATACCAGCCTGAAGACCATAGATTGAATCATTCACCCGGGCGATGGCATCATCTATTCTCCTGTACCTGTCGACAATAACAAGTGGAGCAAAGACCTCCCTGCAGCATACCTTCATGTCGGGCTTTGTGTCGGAGAGGACCGTAGGATAATAGATTGCTCCCCGCCTTTTTCCCCCTGTCAGGATCCTGGCTCCACCGGAAACAGCTTCCCTGACCCAGCTCTCGATCCTGATGGCTTCCTCCTCCGATATCATAGGACCGACATGAGTCTTCTCATCGAGGGGATCGCCGACCTGAAGTCTGGAGACCTGATCGACCAATCCGGTTACGAATCGCTCATAGATTTCTTCATGAATGTAGATCCTCTGAACCGATATGCAGGACTGTCCTGCATAGAAGAATCCTCCCTGGACGCATCTCGAAATGGCGTAATCTGTCTGGGCATCATTGTGGACAATCACGCCGGCATTTCCGCCGAGTTCCAGGACAACCTTTTTCTTCCCTGATCTCTCCTTAATACCCCATCCAACGTCAGGAGAACCGGTGAATGTCACGAGTCTGAAGCTGTCATGGGTCACAAGAATATCCGCATCCTTTCCTGAAACTGGAAGAACGCTGATCGCCCTGGAAGGATAACCCGCCTCAAGGACCAATTCTGCAATGATCAGGGAACAGAGAGGAGTTTTCGAAGCAGGTTTGATGACGACAGGACAACCGCAGGCCACGGCAGGAGCAACCTTGTGCGCCACGAGATTGAAGGGGAAATTGAAGGGAGTTATGGCAAGAACGGGGCCTATGGGGAACCTTTTCGTCATGGCAAACCTCTTTTCCGAAGCCTTCTCCCAGTCAAGAGGGATGACTTCTCCTGCGATCCTCCTGGCCTCCTCGGAAGCCGCGCTGAAGGTAGCGATCCCCCGTTCAATCTCAACCCTTGCCTGGCTGATCGGCTTGCCGGCTTCGAGGGAGAGGACTCTTGCAATCTCTTCTTTTCTCTCCAATATCATGGAGGCCACTTTCTGGCATATCCGTGAGCGAAAGTAGGATGGAAGGTCCCTCGTCTCCTTGAAGGAGAGCGCAGCCCCTTCGATGGCAAGGCTGATATCTTCCTCTCCCGGGATGTAAGTGCAGGCTAAGGCCTCTCCATTGAAAGGATTTTTCACCTGAAGTTTCCTGTCAGACTCCCGCCACTCACCTGCTACAAGAAAGGGATACTCTTTTTTCATAGGATGATCCGTGAAAAGATTAAAAGTTTACCTGATGAGGGTTCCGACGATGGGAAACTCTGAAAAGACATCATCGCCGTGAGGAGCATCCGCCATGGCCTCGGTGAGATCGGAGCCAGCATAATGCTCGAAGTGCATCGCATCGGCGAACAGGGGAGATTCCGTGACATCGTAAATATTACCCCTGTAAGCTATGTAGCATCTGCTGCCTCCCGTTCCATCAAATTTCTCCAGTTCCTTTTCCGTTAGCTTCAGCATGATGTCACGCTTTGCTTCCTATCCATGCTTCTCCGTCAGCATAGTATTCTTTCTTCCATATAGGAACTTCTCTTTTGATCCGCTCAATGGCGAACCAGCACCCCTTGAAGGCATCTTCCCTGTGCTCGGCGGATATGGCAATCACGATGGCGACCTCCCCGATCTCGCATTTTCCCCTCCTGTGAACGATAGCCACGTTCGAGACCTTCCATCGCTTCCTGATCTCATTCCCGATGCTTTCCATTTCTCTTTCAGCCATGGAATCATAGGCATCATACTCAAGATATCTGACCTCTCTTCCCCGGCTCTTATCCCTGACCGTTCCGATAAATGTGATGCATGCTCCACTCTCCTTCCCACGGACAAGAGCGGTGATCTCTTCGGGATTGATCTTCCCTTTGACCATCCGGTACATCTCATCCTCCGCTGACCGGGGGAAAGAAGGCTATGGTATCGCCGTCCTTCACGATCGTGTCTTCCATAGCAAACTCTTCATTGATAGCCATGAGCACATGTTCGCTCAGGATGGGAAGGGAGTATCTCTTCTTGAGCTCTTCCCATATCTCCCGGGCGGTCGTTCCCTCTTCAATCTCCTCTATCAATTCTGATTTCCCCGCTTTCTCCCTGAAGGAGGCGAAAAGGAGAATCTTCACCTTCATCTTCAACAAAGCTCCTCCTATGAGGAGAAGGCTTTCCTCAACCGGGCCAGGATCTTCCTCTTAGCTTCTTCAAGCCCTTCATTCATGACGATCCCTGAAGCGTTTTTGTGTCCTCCGCCACCGAACTCCGAGGCAAGAAGGTTGACGTCAACATCCCCCTTGGACCGCAGGGAAACTTTCGACCGACCGTCGGCAAGTTCCTTGAAGAGGACGGCAACCTTCACCCTATCGATGGTGAGGATCGGATTCAGGATGTCAGACGTGTCGATGTGATGGGCGCTGCACCGGTCGATCATCTCCCTCGTGATATCGATGTGGGCGATTTTCCCTTCATCCTCCCGCGTTACGTTCTCGAAGGCGCATCCCATAAGCCTGATGTATTCTAGAGGTATCCTCTCATAGACCTCCTGATAGACTTTCTGGGGGTTCACCCCGATCCGGACGAGATGAGAAACAATCTCGTGCGTCCTGGCATTCGTGATGGAGAACCGAAAATGCCCCGTATCGGTGATGATGGCTGCGTAGAGAGATTGAGCGATGTCAAGAGGTATTGGTTGCCCCATCCCGATGAGGAGATCGTAGATGATCTCACCTGTGGCGCAGGCATCATCGATTATGATGTTGAAGTCCCAGACAGGATTACTTTCCGGATGATGATCGATGCAGATCTTTAATGCTCTGCTTCCGAGGAGATAGTCTTTCATGGCGGCAAAGCGCCCAGGCGTCGAGTTGTCTATCAGGAAGATAACATCGGCGCTTTCGAAAAGAGAACCATGAAGTTCAGGATCAAATACCTCGATCGAGCAATCTCCGCAGAGGAATTGATAAGCCTCCGGAAGCGGTTCCTGATTCAGCAAGTGTACGATTTTACCCTTTGATTTCAGAAACTTGCACAGCGCGATTTCCGACCCAATCGCATCTCCATCCGCATTGAGATGCACCGTTAGCAGGAATCTACTATTCCTTGAAACGAGATCCTGGAACTTCTTGATGATCTCCTCTTTCATCAACGCTCCTTTTCTTCGATTCCTTTCATAACATTCTTGTAGATCTCTGCATCATCGGTCGCGACACTCCAAGTCCTATTTGCTTTCTCCTTCAGCTCCTTTGACATCTTTTTTTCCATGAGAGGCGACTCTTAAATTTTCATTATCCCCAGTTGAAACAGACACCGAACCCACCTCTCGGATATTTCCACTCGATGTTGTCGAACTCCCAGCAGACCACCCGGCATGTACCGCATTCCAGGCAGCCCTCATAGGAGAGGACCACTTTATCCTCTTCCTGCGTGTAACATTTCGCCGGACAGCAGTAAGTACATTGCTTCATTGTGCATTTCTGGATGCATATGGATGGTTCCTTGATCTTCAAATGAGCCGTTTCATCGACTTTATACTTGTTCCATCCGAGTTTTTCCTCTATATCGATGAGCTTCTTCTCCATTTTTCGCCTGATTTAATAGATGATGTTGAATTTAAGCACTATATCATAGCACCTTGACACTATTTTTACATCTCTTTTTAAAAATCCAGATTCTTAGGGTTCAATCCGCATCGAAAGATTTATAAGATTGGGCGAGAATAGAGACAGGATGGATGACTTGCTTCGAAGTGCAGTTTTTGATCTGGATGTTGCAGGTGCCGCATCCTGTTGCCACTGTCCCGGCATGGGAACCATTAATGCTTTCGAAGAGCGGCTTCCCGATCTCGACGGAAAGCTTCCTGTATTCCGATTTCATTCCGAATGTCCCCGCCATACCGCAGCAGGAATCCTCTATCTCTTCAATCTCCAGAGCGGGGATCATTTTGAGCATTCTGATAGTTTCCCCTCCCATACCCCGTGACTTCAGATGACAGGGGTTGTGATAGACGATCCTGCCGCTAACCTTCCCGAAATTTTTGTTGAGCTTTCCCCTGCTCTCAAGCATGATTAGAAGCTCATGGATTTCAAAGCAGTTTTCAGCAACGTTTATTGCCTTTTCGGTGCGAAGCATCCTCGGATAATCTTCGACGATGACCATCCCACAGGAAGGGGCGCTATAGACGATGATGTATCCGGCATCAATGAGCTCCGACAGGACCTCGATATTATACTGCGCATCGGGAATGACCGATTCGATCTCTCCATTGGATATCTTCGCAATGCCACAGCAAGCCTGCGGCGGAAGCAGAACATCAAAACCATTCCTTATCAAGACTTCGATCGTTCCCCATCCTTCTCCATCTGGGTCGTTGAAGTTAGCATAGCATCCGTAGTAGTAGGCTGCCTTCCTGCTTCCCCCCGATGGGCAGAAAACACCCTTCTCCCTTTCTATAGTCCGCCTGGAAAATCTGGGAAGTTCCAGGGATGCTGAGATTCCGGTCAAAGCCTCACTCATCTTCATCAGCAACCGGGACTCGATGACCCGATTCGAAATTTCAGGAAATGTGCTACCCAATCGCGAGAGCAGACAGGACCTGTTCAACAAGAATGTGGAACGTTTGTATCCTTTCCTCTGCGAGTAAA
Source organism: Acidobacteriota bacterium (assembly GCA_040752675.1). Taxonomy (NCBI): domain Bacteria; kingdom Pseudomonadati; phylum Acidobacteriota; species Acidobacteriota bacterium. Next base: position 9,933 of record JBFMGF010000025.1, on the reverse strand, counting down.
ACTCCTTGGCCAGGAATGCGATCTCCGGGATCCTGATCTTCGTCGGACATTCAGAATGGCAGATCCGGCAATTGAAGCATAGGTCGATCATTTCCTTCAACTCGCTATCGAGAAGCGAGATGGAATCTACTCTGTTGGAAATACACGCACGAATGAGGTTTGCTTTAGCTCTTGCAGTCGCTCTTTCATCACCAGTAGCTGCAAAGACGGGGCAGTACTGCCGGCAGGTCCCGCAACCGTGGCACTTCTCGACCTCGATGGCCCACTCGTCCTCATCGAAGATCGATCCCGCCTTGATCCGCGAGTAGCTCTTTCCGTACCGGAGGTTATCCGTGATGCGGTATCCTGGATTCCCTACCTTTATGCCAGGGTTGAAGAGGCCTTCAGGATCGAAGAGCTTCTTGATCTCCTCAAAGGTTCCGTATAACGGCCCGAACATCTTCGGAAGGTAGGGGGTGCGGAGCCTCCCATCGCCATGCTCTCCGGTCAGGCTTCCCCTCAGGGATAGGACAAGCTCGGATGCTTCATCGGCGATCCTTTCGAGCTTGTCGATGTCTCCTGGATCCTTCTGATTGAGGAGAGGATTGACGTGGATATTTGAATCTCCCGCATGTCCGAAGATTGCCACCTCGAATCCATGCGCCGAGATGATTCTCCTCATCCCGTTGATGAAAACCGGAAGTCTTTCAGGAAGGAGAGATGAATCTTCCACGAATCTTGTGTTCCTCTTAACACCCTCCTTGCTGCTCAGTATGGGAGAGGCTGACTTCCTGTAGCTCCACAGCCTCTCCTGTTCTTTATTCTCGAGAGCCTTCCTGTACTCGATGGCGAGCCGTTTCTTCAGGAGCGATGCGCCGATGGCATCGATTCTTGATTCGACTTCTCGCGCGTCATTGCCGTCGACATCCAGGATAATGATGGCTTTGCAATCACCGGGAAGAGTCTCGCGCATTTCGGGTACTTCCTCGCGGATCAATCGCACGAACGTTTGATCCATGATCTCCAGGCAGCTCGGAGAGAAATTCAGAATCTCGACGACAGCTTCTCCTGCTTTTTCAAGATTGTCGAAAAGGGCAAGAGCCGTTCCCCTCTTCACCGGAATCGGCATGATCTTGAGGATCGCCTCTGTGACTAGGCAGAGGGTCCCCTCCGATCCGACGAAGAGTTTTGCGAGATCGATGCCGCCATCGTCAACGGAATCAAAGATGTTATATCCGCTGGAGTTCCGGTTGGCCTGCGGTTTCCATGCCTCTATGATCCGCTCCTTTCCCTTCAAGATACCGGCGAACCGTCTTGCAAGACCGAGATGAGCATTGCCGGAGAAGCTCTGCTCATCAATGGCCTTCCAGCTCAATTTCTCCGTTCCGATGAAATCTCCTGTTCCCACAATCCCTCTTATCGAAACGATGTTATCCTTGACAGGACCATAGGCTATGGAGTGGGACCCTCCCGCGTTGTTTCCGATCATCCCGCCGATGGTGCAGAAGGATCCGCTGGATGGATCCGGGGGAAAGAATCGCCCATGGCTCTTTAAAATTTTGTTGAGCTGGTCATAGACAAGTCCTGGCTGGACTCTCACAGTATTCTTCTCTGGATCAATAGCCAGGACTCGATTCATGTATTTAGAAAAATCGATGATGAGCCCATTGTTGACCGTCTGTCCCGCAACGCCTGACCCGGCGCCTCTGGCCGTCACCGGGATCCTGTTTTCTCTTGCGTAAGCAACGACTCTTGCCAGATCTTCTTCATCTCTCGGGAGGACGACCCCAAGCGGCATGATCTGGTAGATGCAGGCGGCAGTGGAATAGAGGATCCTGTGATGATTATCACAGTAAACTTCTCCGCGGATCATCTTCTTTAAATCTTGCTCTATCTTCTCACCCTCTATCATCTTCTTAAACATGATCCCCTAATCAGGTCTCCCTCAGAAAACAAGTTTCAGCATTCCCCCAGAAACGGAGATATCAAGCCTTGACGATACAGTCCGCATGTGGGCGTTGGAGAGGATCTTTCCAATGGCCAGGCCTGAGAAAGCTCCCAGAAAGACATCAGGAGCCCAGTGTTTATCGGCAGACATCCTCTGAAGGGAGACAAAGGCCGGAATGGAAAAAAGAAAAATCTTCCCGGCATGTTTGCCGATTTTCTTTCCCGTGCTGTCATTCCCCTTCGCTCTCAAGTACCGGTCGACCAGAGGAAAGATGAAAGAGGAAGAGAGCGCGACATCCAGCGAGACACCGTGTCCTCCTGTCTGAAAGAACTTCACATCATCGCCATCTTCCGGTCTTTCCGCAGCGATGAGGAATGAGCCCACACCTGTTGCCAGAGCGCTCATGGCAAACGATTCCATGAGAATCTGTGCTGTCTCAATATCGTAGTCGTTTCCCCTCATCTTCCCTGACGACAAAAAGAGTAGCGCAAGGGATGGAACAAAAGCTCCTCTAGCGGTAACTCTCACATCCTCGAAAAATCTCATCCTGGCATCCGTCCTGTTCCGCAAAGCGATCTCCCTGATATCTTCTCGTGCCATATAAAGAGTTGAGACGGCTCCTACAATAAGGAGAGTCTTTCCCCAATCCTTCTTCTCAAAGCGGGCAGGAGCCTGAAGAAGATAGCATATGTCATAGCCGAACCTCTTCATTCCGAACGGAGGAAGAGACTCTTGCTCATCCTGAACATCGTTTTCATCGATGAGCGATTCAGAAGCAGAGAGGGGATCGAGCGGGACAAAGACAAACAGAAGGATGCTCAGGAAAAGAAGACCACTCCGTAACATCCAAGATCTTCTCGTCACCATCGCCATCTCTTTTGCTGCCACAAATGTGAGTCATGCGCGAATGGGTTGATGTCCAAAGGCGCGTCACGATGCGGCAGCAGCTCCGGGAGATCAATCGTCCTCGAAATATATCACACGGACCTTTTTGAATTCTCTTATACTGAAGAGAAGCCGGTAGTCAGCGATTCCGGTCTCCGCAGATATCTTTTCCGCGATCTCTTTGCATTCATGTTCCGATCGGGCATGTATCATGGTGAAGAGGTTGTACGGCCAGTCAGGAGGACAAGGGGGGCGTTCATAACAATGAGAGACTGCCTTGAATCCTGCTGCCGTTCTTCCAAAGTATTCCACCTGATCCTTCGGAACGACCCAGGTGCCCATTCCGTTTGCTGCATAACCCGCTCGCCGATGATGAAGAACGGCAGCGAATCTCCTCATGATCCCTCGTTCTCTGAGATGGGCAGCGCTCTTTAAAAATTCATTGACATTCATCCCGCACCTCTTTGACATCTCCAGGAAGGGAGATGGGACAAGAGGTAGATCATCCTGAAGGACCCTGACAATGTTCTTCTCGGTATCGGAGACATGCTGTGATAGATCTTCTTTCAACTTCGCGTTTCCTGATACCATGGTCTCTCTTTCTTGTGCGGAGTCAGCATCTTCCTCCATGTCCAGCCGGACGCCGATCTTGAAGACGCGGATGGATGGAAGAAGAAGGATTTTTTTCCATCTTGCTTCTTCGCCCATTCTCCCGATCTCATCTTCGAAAGACCTTTCCGAGGGGAGCGTCAGCGTGAACCAGATGTTGAAGGGATGATCTCTCAGATAATTATGACTGACCCCCTTCCTTTCGTTGATCACTCTCGCCACTTCCTCCACATCCTTCTCATCCACAGAGGCGGCTACAAGGATACTTTTGTAGCCGAGCCTTCCCGAGTCGAAGATGGCGCTGATCTGTCTGATGATCCCTTCTCGTTTCAATCGCGCGATGCGCTGCAGACACTCTGTCTGGCCGATCCCTGCCTGTTCGCCGATCGTGTGAAAAGGGTATTCCACCAGAGGGAAACAATTCTGAATTTCGTTCAACAGATTTCTATCGACAGAATCCATTGTTTTCTCCCGACCTTGGTTGATTCTTCAGGCAGTCTTGAAATTCGAAGTTATCATATTGGAGACATTATCGCAATTACGCCATTCTATTTTCTCTTGATTTTAATCTCTGTTCTGGTACCATAGGCAATCTATTTTCCGGTATCATTCATTTTTTGGAAGATCATTGTGAAAGGATTCACCAATCCTTTTGGCTTGAGAAGAGAGATCATTCACTCATGGCATGAAGGAGGAGTTATGATTACAAGAGAGGGTCGAACGGGAATAGGGATGTGGCCCTGGCTTATCCAGCGGATCACAGGAGCGTTTCTCCTACTCTTTCTCGGAGTTCACTTCTTCATCACCCATTTCTCTGCAAAAGTCGTGAATAGCAAGATAGATTTTCAGACCGTGGCCGACCGATTTCGTGAGACGACATTCTGGCACAACTGGGACTGGCTGCTTCTGGCCTTTGCCCTGTTTCATGGAGTCAATGGCATCCGGGCCATCATCCTCGACTTCGGCGTGAAGCCTTTGACGGCCAGAGTCCTCTTCTGGTTGATGATGGTCATCTGCGTCGTCGTTTTCGTCTACGGCTTTACGGCTCTCACCGCATTTCGAGTGGCATAATCAGGAGGATCCCATGGCCAATCTCATCACAAGACTTCTCGATACTATGAATCGCAATAAGAATGTAGGAATGTTTTCATTCATTCTTCAGCGGATCACAGGAGTCCTTCTCACCCTTTATCTCTTTATCCACATCTTTGTCATCAGTTCCGCCAAGCGAGCCGGGGCAGAAGGATTCAACGCCATGATGGGAGCGGTCCAAACTCCATTCTTCCATTGGATGGAACTCCTCCTGTTCATCGGCATCGTTATCCATGCATTGAACGGGTTCCGGATCATTATCGTCGATGTGGGCGCGGAAGCACGAAGGCATAAAGCCTGGCTCTATGCCATGAGCGTCATCGCCATTATCATCATCGTCATGGGGATCTACCGGTTTCTGCCGAAACTCTTCGGCCATCACATCTGAGTCCATTGCATGGATATAATTGGTGTGGCGTTATACTCAGGAATTGAAGCATGCATATCGTAAAGTGAGGATGCAGAAATGAAATATCATCAAGTCATCGTCGTGGGCGGGGGGCTCGCTGGAATGCGCGCTGCCCTCGAAGCGGCCAAACTCTGTGATACAGCCGTCATCTCCAAGGTCCACCCCCTGAGGTCGCATTCCGTCTCCGCTCAGGGCGGGATCAATGCTCCGCTCGGTAACAACCCCGAAGGAAAGGACGATTCCGTTGAGAGACACTCATTCGACACCGTTAAGGGAAGCGACTTCCTCGCCGACCAGGACGCGGTGGATGTCTTCATCGGAAGCTCGGCAGATCGAGTCTACGAGATGGAACACTGGGGCGTGCCGTTCAGCCGGACGGAAGACGGTCGAATCGCCCAGAGACCCTTCGGCGGAGCCGGCTTCCCGAGGACCTGCTACTGCGCGGATACGACCGGGCATGTCATGCTCCACTGTATGTACGAGAGAGCGATCCGCCACGATATCAAATTCTATGAGGAATGGCAGGTCATCTGCCTGGTCAATGACGGAGGTGCCTGCCGGGGGGTCATCGCCATCAGCATAATCACGGGCGAACTTGAAGCTTTTATGGCCGACGCCGTCATCTTCGGGACAGGAGGCGCCGGAAGAACCTATGGAAAGTCAACCAATGCCATCATCAACACGGGAAGCGGAATGGCAGTGGCCTACTGGGCAGGTGTACCCCTCAAAGATATGGAATTCATCCAGTTTCATCCCACCTCCATAATCGGAACCAACATCCTGATGACGGAAGGAGCAAGAGGCGAAGGAGGTTATCTCGTCAACAACAGGGGTGAGAGGTTCATGAAGAACTACACACCCAAGTTCATGGAGCTTGCCCCAAGGGATATCGTCGCGCGCTCGATCCAGACGGAAATCAACGAGGGCAGAGGCTTCGAGAACCAACATGTCCATCTTGACCTCAGACATCTCGGTAAGGCCAAGATCATGGAGCGACTCCCCGGAATCAGGGATATCTGTCTGCACTTCCTGGGGATCGATCCGATCGACACGCCGATTCCAATCCAGCCTGCACAGCATTACACAATGGGCGGTATCGACTGTAACATCAACTGTGAAACGGTGCTGAAAGGGTTCTACGCGGCCGGCGAGTGCGCCTGCGTGAGCGTTCATGGCTCCAACAGACTCGGAGGCAACTCACTCCTCGAGACCATCGTCTTTGGAAAGATCGCAGGAGACTTCGCCAGCCGATATGCCAAAGGGCTATCGGCGACCGGGCAGGGCAAAGCCGCCATGAAAAAGGCTCTAAAGGAACAGGAAGAGAAGATCAACAGGCTTCTAGCGAGCACCGGCAGCGAGAATCCTGCAAAGATACGGGCCGAGCTGAAGAGCGTCATGTTTGAGAATGTCGGGATCTTCAGGGACACGAAGCCGATGCAGGAGGCCGTCGCCAAAGTCAGAGAGCTCAGAGAGCGATACAAGAAGATCTCGCTCGACTTCAAGGGGAGAAGATATAATCTTGACCTTTGCAGGAACCTCGAGCTCGAAGGAAAGATCGACCTGGCGGAAGCCATCGCAGCAGGTGCTCTTGCAAGGACGGAGAGCCGAGGTTCCCACTTTCACCTGGGTTATCCGAAGAGAGATGATGACAACTGGCTCAAGCACACAATGGCCACCCACACCAAGGATGGGCCCAAATTGTCTTACTCGACCGTCACGATCACAAAATACAAACCCGAGGAGAGGAAATACTGATGAAAGAGCACAGCGAAGTAACTTTCAGGATCTTGAGATTCGATCCCACGATGGATCATGCGCCAGCTTTCCAGGATTATAAGCTGGCGGTCAAGGGAGCGTTGACGGTTCTGGAGGGGCTTTTCGAAATCTTGGAAAATCAGGATGGTTCACTGGGGATGAGATATTCCTGCCGGAGCGCAGTATGCGGCTCCTGCGCCATGCACATCAATGGCGCTTACCGCCTTGCCTGTGAAACTCAAATCCGGCACCTGAACTCAAGGGTGATCACGATAAGACCACTGGCGCACCTTCCCATCATCAAAGATCTTGTCGTGGATATGGGACCGTTCTTTGAAAAGTACAAGAGGATCAAACCCTATCTGGAAGCCAGCACGAGCATCCCGGATAAGGAGTTCATCCAGAGCCCAAGAAAGAGGAAGAGGCTGAACGAGATCATCGATTGTATTCTCTGTGGCGCGTGTTATGCGTCATGCACTATGACGCTGACCGATCCGGAATATCTTGGACCAGCGGCTCTCATGAAAGCGAACCGTTTCGTCCAGGACAGCCGGGATGAGATCACGAGAGAACGGCTTGCCATCGTCAACGACGAGAACGGGGTCTGGCGCTGCCACACTATCTTCAATTGCCAGATTGCATGCCCCAAGAACCTGAACCCGACGCACTCCATCGCCCAGTTGAAGCAGAAGGTGATCATAAACAGGCTCACAGGCCGCCTCTAAGTATCTTTGACTTATTGCCATTCAATGAGAATCCAATCAACACATGGAGGAATCGTTCATGAAGCTTCTATGGGAGGATGCAGAGGAAATCGCAGAAAAGCTGATGGAGAGGTTCCCCGGCATAGATCCGCTAAGTATCCGCTTCACAGACCTTCACAGATGGGTCTGCGAAATCCCCGAATTTGGAGATGATCCGAATAAAGTCACGGAAGGAAAGCTTGAGGCGATCCAGATGGCCTGGTACGGGATGCAGAAGGAATGACAAGCCGCACTCTTATGCTTTCTTCAGCATCCACCATAAATATGAAGTCCTTGAAGCAGGATCAGCCGCCGATCTGCATCATGGAGAAATGATAGAGGGATGCCGTTTCTTGCAGAATCTCAGGAAGGAGAGTAAACCGCCTTACCTTATCAGAAATTTCCTCTTCCGTCTCCTTGCTTCGGAGGAGATGCCTCAGATCAAAACCGCCGGACGAGAAGAGACACCTTTTGAGGAACCCTTTCGAAGTAAGTCGCATCCTAGTGCAATCGAGACACTTTTTCCCGTCATTGGAATGGATGAAGCCGACCATGATTCCCAGATCCCTGGAAAAGAAATCCTGAGAAGGACCGGAGATTCCGGGACGCTGAGAAGGGATGAGATGGAATCTCTCTTTCAACCTATCTCTTATGACTGCAGCTTGCAGAAAATACCGGTCAACGAAGGAATCGTTCTCTCCCGTCCTCATCAATTCGATGAATCTCAAATCGCAACCCAGGTCGGAAGCTTTAAGGCAGAAACCCTCTACTTCATCATCGTTGACCCCTTTCATGAGGACGACATTAATCTTCAGCGGTGTGATGCGGAGGCGCAGAGCTTCTTCGATCCCGGAGAGCGAGTCCTCCAAACTAAAACCTCCGGTCAGCCTCCCGTATTTTTCATTATCGAGGCTGTCGAGGCTTACATTCACTCCATCGATACCTGCCTCTCTTAACGCTCCTGCCTGCTCCAATAGCAGGTGACCATTGGTCGTCAGATTTACGGACTCGATTCCTGACACTGACTTCAAGGCTCTGACCAGTGCATCGATATTCTTTCGAAGCAAAGGCTCACCCCCAGTCAGACGGACCTTCCTCACCCCGAGCCTGGAGAGTATCCGCGCTGCCGCCTTTATCTCCTCAAATGTGAGGATGTCGGCATGTTTCGAGAGTTTCCTGACTGCGGGAGCACAGTATGGGCACTGGAAATGGCACCTGTCCGTCACCGAGACCCTTAGATAATCTACTTTAGCCTTGGGTTTAAAACTTCTCTCTTCCGACACCATCGCCGTCACTATGAGTTCTCAGATGTTGGCTTCCTAAAATACCCCTGATGATCGAGCATGTCAATCTTTTTTTGTACCCGTCAACCTTAACGTCATCGATGAGTCCCTCTACAAGCGCATCGCCGATGGTTGAGGCATCTTCGTGCACCACAAAGCGGGGTTTTTATATCTAATCCAAACTTTTTATGGATTCTCTATCCGTTGATACCATATCTTTTTTTATGAGCTTTCCTTTTTCATCCATAACTGTTGAAACAAAATATCTTTTGGCAAATCAATTCCAATATACTTCATTATGTGCACCTTTCCGGGTATTAACCCCTAATTGCTTAATTTCTGGAAGGATAAGCCTATTTCTTTTGAGGTTCAATAGATTTTACACAAAGTTATTTATACCACCAGATTTCTATGAACTTTATACGGACGAAATGATTATCTATGCTATAGATAAAAACAAGGATCACATCATCGATTGCTGGCGGTTATATAAAAAGGATCATTTGTTCTTGTTTGAATTAAAGGATTCAAATTTTGATAGAAAAATAGATTCTTGGATTATTTCTATGGAGCCAATTGCAAACGGTAGATGCAAAAAGGCAATCGATCAAGATTTTGATGGTTCGATAGATGAAATCAAGGCAGATATTTATGTCAGAAAATATGAATAAAAAGACTGCAAGTTTCATAACGCTAAGACACTTTGCATAGTCCGATGCGTAATCCTATGATTCCGGGCACCGAATCCGAAGAAGGTGTCAATGGTTATTGTCACCATTGGCTTCACTTGCTTCTTATCGTTCGGTTCATCGGTCACTTCTGCTGCCACGATGATCTGGGCCTTTGCGTCGACTGCCACCTGAGCATTGTACCCCTGGATAAATCCCTTCGTTGTTGAATCCTTCATGATTCTGCTCTCTGGATCGGTAAAGTTCCTTTTCAAAGATTTCGATGTTGGAAACAGGGATGAAAATAATGATTATGAATATATGGTAACAGGCTTCGACATCGAGGGGAAAGAGCATAAATGCTCACCTGTAGTTGAGGTTGTATTTAATTGGTGCCATACTGTTTGCCCAGATTGCGAAGTAGATCCCCAATGCGATTGGCTTGGCTGAAGAAGAGAATAAATTTCAAATTACTGATAGAGTAATAGATTTGGAAAATGTAAAAAATAGCATAAAGAAAGAGTAGAAGAAAATGAAATATCGAAATCAAAGAAGAGATACA
>JBFMGF010000024.1 GCA_040752675.1 Acidobacteriota bacterium | reverse complement strand
TGGAAGGAATCATCAATAAGATCAAGGTCATCAAACGAAAGGCTTACGGGTATCATGATCTTGAATATTTTTCTTTAGTTGTTAAAAATGCTTTTGCTCATATCAACTAATCTGGAGAAGAACCTGATTTTTTAAACAAAGAAGATTTATAGACCTAAAATTGAGAATAATAAAGGCAAATTCAATATAAATCTGAAGGAAGCGAACAATGCAGAGAAACTTTAAGAAGTATGTAGCTTATTTTTTAACTGCGCTTGCCTTTTTATTTCCTTTTAGCGATAAAGCTGTTGAAGAGAAAGCTTCTGATTCACACGAAATAGAAATAGCAGATATTCTTCATAATGTAAAAAAGGATGACATAAAAGAATGGATCAACGGACCTGCAAGATATATTTCAAGAAGCGAAGAAGAAAAGGAATTTAAAGAATTAAAGTCAGACATAGAAAGAACAGAATTCATCTATAAATTTTGGCAAAAAAGAGATCCAACACCTTGGACATTAAAGAACGAATTTAGAGAGCAGTTTTGGGAAAAAGTTAAAACAGCTAATGCTCTTTTTGCTGATTCAACAAAACCAGGATGGAAAACAGATAGAGGGAAAATCTACATATTATTAGGGCCGCCAAATGATATAGAACCAATCGCAAAAGTCGACTATTCTTACAGGACAGGAAAAGCTACGCCACAGGGTGACAGGGACCAGAAAAAACCTCATGAAGGGCGCTGGACGGATGGTCATGGTCGCGCAATTAATCCTTTCCGGGATACAGCTGAGTCAGGACACAGGGGATTGGAAAGGTGGATTTATAGAAATCGCAAGGAATTCAAATCTGATCCTGACTTAATCGTTTCTTTTTATCGTGATCCTTCCGGTGAATATATTTTGAGCGATAACCCTGAACATTATTCGAAAGCAACTCCCTATTTAAAAATTCCTGACTATTCCTTGCCAAATCCTTTACATGGGGAAATTATTAAAAAGAATAAGCAAATAGAAGAATCAATAGCTTTGAATCAGCTGATTCAAATGAAATCCGATGTTGCTCAAGCCATTGATATTGCTTCTGGTGAAGAAATCTTAAAGGAAGTCATCAAAGCACTGGACTATTATGAGCCACTCAAAAGTGAGCCTGAGTTTAACTTTTTTCCTTCAGAAGAAAACAGTGATTATGTGCTCCTGTCGGTCGATCTTCATTTAAGAGACTTCTACGATGGAACCATTTCTGAAGACAACATCATTTCATTAGCTATGTTTGGTAAAGTTATTTCTCTTAGTGATAGATCAGAATGCTTGTTTTCAAGCGATCAATATGCCCCAAGGCATATTGTAAGGGAAGGAGAAAAAGCAAGTATCATGGCTTCTTTCCTTGCTCCGCCAGGGGAATATAGAATTCTTGGGGGTATTCAGGAGATGCTAAGCGGGAGGATAGTAAGCTTTCAAAAAGAAATAGATATTCCTGATCTTGAAAGCTGCGAGTTAGGAATAGAGAATTACGTTTTGGCGAAAAAAATTGAATCTGAGAATGTTGAACACAGTATTCTTCCATTTGGCATGAATGTCCTGCCAAAAGTTGACAATGAATTTCATAAAAATGAAGATTTTGGGATTTACTATCAGATATGCGGTTTAGGGATTGATGAGGTTATTGGGGAAAAGAACTTTGATGTAACTTATCAATTTTATAAGAGAGATAAAGATGAACTCTTAAAACTAGGGAAGCCAATCATTTTTACCGGAAGGTTTGAAGCCGAGCAAGGATGGAGTTTCCCTTTAGAGAAGTGGCTATCAGGAGATTATATTTTAGAAATTGAAATATACGATAAAGTCAGTAATAGCACAGCAACTTCTTCAGTTGATTTCAAAGTGTTAGATTAATCCATTTTTTAAAACAAATCAAAAGGCAACAATAATACCCTTGCTAAAACCGCCCCCTTGACAGAATCTTCGAATCCTTTCTTTGGCTTCATCCAGATGGGACATCAGCGTTGAGTCCTCGAACTTCTTTAATGCAAAGAGAACCATCAAGGCTCGCTTCGTGTTCTCCGTTATCATCGTCCTTGCAGAATCTGATGTGGGGCTGCCGAAAGCCCCTTCATCATCTGCCATGCAGATCCTTCCGCCCACATGCACGTCATCTTTTCTTATTCCAGCAAAGGATTCTCCCTCTTTTCCGAGCCGGCAGATCACCTTCCCTTTTACTTTATCCGCATCGTAAAGTCCTATCGGCAACCGAAACTCGAGCGAGCACCAATTGCAGACATCCACTAGATTGTTTACCTTATAGAGTCCTTTGCCCTGGAGGATTCTTCGCAGCAGTGCCTCTGACGAAGGTCGTGTTTTCGTCGGGTCGATACCGCACAAACGGTATAACTCTCTCGTCTCTTTCACACCCGGGATCTCCGTCCATGCTTGATTCTGATGCTCCTGTCGTATCTTCTTGCAGAAGAGGTCGATCTCTCTCCATGGCAGTGGGCAACCATCTTCTACTGCGACCGACTCGACCTCGAGGAGACCGAGCTTCAAAATCTCTTTAAGCTGGTCATCTATGAAAATGCTTATTCCCATATTCTATTTCACGATTCCTGAATATTTTACACAGAAAATTAGTGCATGAATAGGAAGGATCATTTCATAAAGGGTTAAGTAAGGATGCCTTCAGTGAATAATGGAGCCGGCGATCGGCTTTGAACCGATGGCCTGCTGATTACGAATCAGCTGCTCTACCGCTGAGCTACGCCGGCTTTATCGATCTTTGCAGCATTTTTTATCAGAATGATCAGGTACTGTCAACACGACCAAGGAGTCTACGGGCCTTCCTGGCCGCATGAGTTAGCCGCCTTGACCTTGTAGTAGCGCTTATCCATCTTCGTCAACTCGCCGGTATCATCATAGAAGAGATTAGAAGTGGATCCGATCTTCACGGCGCCGGTCATCTGTGGATTGTCGGCTCGGTAAATGTTATAGGTTGTGGCATTTGCGGCTGCATCCCAGGTCAGTCTCAGATGCACGGCGTTTATCTTCTGGAGCCGCAGGGTCGAACCGATGTCACCCGGGATCGGCTGGCTGGTCGCATCCTTGACGGAGATGTAGACTGTGTTGTCATCGACAACACCGCCGTTCGCGGGACCTGTCGAGCAGGTTTCGTTATTCTCGGCGCGCACCAGGTAGTAGAGAGTAACATCGTTGGGAGCGCCAGTATCCGTGTAGGAAGTCGTCGTCAGCCCGGAAGCTATCATGTTCGACGAGGATGGCGTGAAGTTCGGAATCGTGTCCCTGTAAATGACGTATTTGCCGCTGCTACCGGATCCCCAGGCCACCGCGGCGTCCCATGAGAGCGAAACACCCGTATCAGCGCAGGGATCGAGGTCTGTAGCAGATTTGAGACCAGCGAAGGAGGGCTTGTGCGTACATCCGCCACACGGCTCACCATCGGGGGCTGTTCCATCCTTTATGATGATATTGTCGATATTCCAGCCCGACTCCTGAATCTCGAAGTTCGAAGCGATTGTGAATTTGATTTTGAAGCGGCCGTTGTTTTCGGTGAGAGTCGAGATGTCGTAAGTCTGAACCTGCCAGCTTCCATCGTTTACGGTGTTCGGGTTTTGCCAGATCTGGTTCCAGCCGCCCTTATATCCCCAGATGCCGGCCTGATCGACCATACCGTAGTGGACGTTGAGCCACCTGCGTATGATCAACCTGGAATTAGCAAGCCCTCTGGTATCCATCTCATAGCTGACTGCTTCCCATGCCGGGCTAATGTTTGGTTCGTAATCACCTGGATAAGAACCCAGACCGGTGAGATCTGTTCCCAGAACCTTGGCACCCATGTAAGCTGATGTTGGATCTTTGTAACCCTCTCCGCTGCCGCCCAGGCCCTGGGGGATCCCGATCTGCCACTCTCCGTTGAGAGTCCAGCCCGAAGTGTCCTTCTCGAATCCTTCCACCATGACTGCCGTCGGAACGCGTCCGGTTTCGAACGTGTAGAGCTGGCCGTTGCGGTCATCCACCCTTGCATTTCCGCGGATATCCGTCCCGGAGATCTTGAAGTAGTTGAGCTCACACAGATCCAGATCGTCGATGTCGAAGGAATGCGAGGTCTTGAGCGTTGTGTTTTCCTTGTACCTGCCGAGTGCCGTGGTGGTTCCATAATCCAGCCTTGATGTGGAAGCTTCAGAAGTATTCCAGGAGATAGTCACCTTGAATGGCGGGTAGTCCGTCACCTTGATATTGCTGAATGCTGGACCCGAGCAGTCGGCTGTAGCAGTTGTGTAAGAAACGGCCGTCGCCCCGGTTCCATCGTCAGCATCATGGTAAGTGACCGTGAGCAGCTCTCCATGCTTGGTCTGGAGCTTCCCATCGGCCGCCGGCGTTCCCGAATCGGTCATGATCGTTCCGGTGAATGTGGAGGTATCGACTCCGGTCTCCGTGAGGAGAACCGTCTCGGGTGTCGTCTCGCTTGTGCTCGTTACCGTCACGGTCGTAGTCTCGGCAATCGTCTTGTCAGCATTGAGATCGATGTCGACCACGCGGATGCTGAGCGTGTCGCTGCAACTGTAATCGCTGCGATCGAGATAGACCTTGCCGGCGTGACAGGACTCGAGCCCCGATTGGGGATCGTAGCGCATGGTTTCGAAATGATAGTACTGACCATTGTTGTCATCGACCGCCTTGTTATGGGAGCTATCGGAGGAGTTGACCTCATAGTAGTAAATGGTGCAGGACTGAAGATTCGTGAGCTGGATGGAGTGATTCGTGACAAGCGTCGATGAGGACTTCTCGTTCGTAGGCGGTTTATTCTGGCCGTATTTGACGACGCTGTCAGAAGCCTCGTCGGTAAGCCAGGTGATGGTTGCCTTCGTATCGGTGATGTCCTTGTGCATGACGTCACTGATGTTGGGGCCGATGCAATCGGCAACGGCGGTCGTCTGACGCACCAGGTCGTGTCCACCCTCTCCGTCATCGGCGTCGATGTACTGACCGGTTATGGTATCGCCGTTCGTCAGCGAGAGGAGTCCATCGCTGGCAGGAGCCGATGGTGTCGTGTTGATCGTGCCGATGAACTTCGAGGAACCCGGAGGAGTCTCCGTGCAGATTACGGTCTCTGGATCGGGTTCAGTCGTCGACCAGATCGTGACGTTCACGGTTGAAGCGCCCACGTTAGCATCTCTTACCGTGATTGTGATCGTATCGTTGCAGTTGTACTGTGATCGATCGAATTTGATAGAGCCGGCGAAGGGCTGTGGCGTCACATCTACGCAGTTCGAAACTGGTCCGAAACAGGAAGAATTTGATCCCACCGCCTGGACTCTGTAATATTCCGTGAAGTCGTTGGCGAGTCCGCTGTCGGTGTAAGTAGTGTTTGGGGCAGCAACCGTCGCAATCACAGTGTAAGACCAATCACAACTCGTATCATTCCTGAGGACGTAATAGGTGGACGCGTTCTCAACTGGAGTCCAGGAGAGTGAAGCGGAATTGGATCCCGCTGATCCACTGAGTGTCGTGCCACCGATGGATGGGCAGGTCGTATAGTTCTTGTTGGATGCATCGTTGGCGCTGCCGCATGCAATGTTGTGGCGGTTGAAAGCGGCAAAGATGGCTGCCGCGTGAGGTGTTCCGTTATTCAGGTCGCCATCGTCGTCGTCGACATTTCTGAACTTGTTGAACCAGCTCGTTGAATTACATCCGTCCGAGTTCGGGGGAGTACAGTTGTAGGCATTTCCTGAAGAACCAGACCGAGATTTATACCAGAGCCTGTCCGTGATCTGCCAGGAGGTTGGCTGGTCATATCCATTGGCCGGCAGATCTCGCGCTGCCAGATCCCACACGCTTTCCCCTGAAATATAACCCTCGCAATGCTCCTCGTTTCCGCAGGGTCCTCCGCCTCCACCGCAATTGTCAGACCAGTTTGCTGCAGTCGAAGGCTGATGATCCACCCTTTTATCCCAGTCCATATCCCTGATTCCTGTGCAATCTTCGCAGGGGTTTCCATATCCACCGCATTGCTGTGACACCCAGAAGCCGCGGCCAATGCAGGAGGTGTGGTCATACATGAACTCGGTCGTGTCTGCATAGGCTTCTGAGGGATTGTCGTATCCGCCTCCATCATTCTGGTCCATTCCATGGCCCCATTCGTGAAGGACAACACCGGCGATCTCACCAGTATTCCTGCAACCGCCGCCGGACTTATAGAAGTTGACCGAGCCGTTCCAGTATGCGTTACAGGTGGCGTTGATGTTGACGTTATCCGTTAGCTTCTGTTTGATCCAGGAATTATCGGGGAGCCAGAAGCGCGCATGCTCGGCTGCTCGATTGAGGTGATAGAAGCTGCTTCGTGAAGAGTGCGTGTTCCCAGCACTTGACCCTGAAGGGACGGTACAGTCAGTGCCGTCGCTCGTCCGCATGTCGAGATCATCATCGCATGTCACGGACTCGGAGATTGAACCGCAGTTGTCGTGAACATAGATATATGGGCCGTTGAGTGTGGTCGTTGCCGTGCTGCCAGCAGGAGTGCAATCGAACATTCCCATGTCGCTTGCCGTTTGCGGCGTTCCGCCGACGTTCAGATCGGCATAGGACATCGGGTAGTTGGGCTGCGCGCATCCTGAAGGACAGATCTGATCGTCCGATTCTGGATAGACGCTGCCTTTCACCTGAGCGTACTTATTGTCATCGTAAAGGGCGAGGATAGCACCTGAATGAGAATCGACCATCCCCACCCACGTTCCGAGCTCGCCGGCCACTCTTATGATGAATTTCCATGCGAGTGCGGAACTGTAACCCTCTCCGATGATGCCGGTGTACCAATCGTGCGCCCCACCCACTGATTGAACAGGGAGGAATAGCAGCTCGCCGCTGTTCAAGTATTCGATCTCTTCATCCTCCTTGAGTCCCATGTACTTCAAAAGATTCTGAAGCGCCACGTTGGAGGGAAGGGAGGGGGTTGGACTGGTTGTGATCTTGCTCCATCGAGTTGCACCGAACGAGACCAGGTTGCCATGACCGATGAAGAAGAAGTAATTCTCGCCCGCGACCGGGTTCCCGTTGACTACCCTGTTGAAGACGATCTGCCAGACTTCCGGTGTCAGCTGAAGCGAAGCGTCGCGGTTCAGAACGAGCTCTGATACATCAGCAAGAACGATTGCAACGTTCTTCGCCATGAACTCTCTCAGCGTTTTTTCCAGGTAATCAAGCGTTACCACAGTGGGGCTGGTGAGATTGTTCCCGGTTCCCGGGATCCAGGGGATACCCTGTCCCTCGACCAGAAGCGGTGCTCCAGAGCGGCTATCGAGATAGATCTTCCAGCCAGGACCATGAGCGGCTTTGAAAGAGTTCCATCCGATGCGTAACGGATCATCGGTGCTGAGAGAATCGACGGGGGTTGTCGCCACGCTCACGTTCGACGGGTCCCAGATGACCAGATGGTCGAATTTACTTGGTTCCTGGCGTGTCTGAAACCCTAAGGCTGTTGTTCCCATGATAAGAAAGGCAAGAATCATCAAGAGGCGCGGATGGCTAAACAGCAGAAAGCGATTATTCTTCATGTGTGCCTCCTCCCAAGCATAGAAAACTTATTAGG
>JBFMGF010000023.1 GCA_040752675.1 Acidobacteriota bacterium | reverse complement strand
CCCGGGAGGATTATTTCTTGAGTGAAGATCTCGGATACGAGGAGCGGCCCGACCAAACGGGTCGAGAGATCAGGCATACCGATTCGGGAAGAACCGTCCATGGCGGCGGCGGAATAACCCCAGATATCATCATCAAGGATGTCGACCTGTCCAAGTTCATGTCCAAGCTGATCCGTGACAACATCTTCTTCGAGTTCGCCGTCACATTCGTCGCGGATGCTTCCGATCTTGATAGAACATTCGTCGTCGATAACAGGATTCTCTCCCGCTTTAAAGATTTCCTCGAGGAAAGAAAAGTTGAATTCAATGAAGAGGACTTCACCACTGACGACCAGATCCTCAAAACCTATCTCAAAGCCAACATCTTCTCCATCAAGTTCGGCAGAAAAGAGGAGGCGAAAATCTTCGCGGAAAACAATCCGTTGATCCAGAAAGCCATTGATCTCTTCCCGGAAGCTGTAAAACTCGCCTCTGCTCCCAGGAATAATTGACATTTGCTTCGATCCGATTGAATGGAGGGCGAAGCGCTAATTTGACAATTCTAAAGTCATTTCCTAAAATGACTTGCTTGTAAATAGCTTGAAAATTATATTAAAAAAGGCTAAACGTCGTCAGGAAGGCAATACATGACTGCCACCAAAAAGAAAAAAATCAAAAAATCTGTCGTCCAGAAAAGGGTCAAAAGCGCCAAAAAGACTAAAGCCCCCGTCAGGCCAAAGCTGTCGGAGCAGTACCTTAAGGCCCTGAATGATTTTGATAGAGCGGTCCATGATTTGAACAGGGGCGCTTTCACGGAGGCAAAAACCAGACTCCTCGAAATAGTTGAGAAGAACCCCAAGGAGCTTGCCTTGAAAGAAAAGGCCCAGATTTACATCAAGATCTGCGATAAGAAACTGGAGCAGCATAGCCCGAGAATGAAAGAGCTGAATGATTTTTACAACATGGGTGTGCTCAAGATGAACGATGAAAATTATGATGAGGCCATCAAGTATTATGAGAAAGCGCTCTCATTCGATCCCAGGAGCGAGAAAGTCCTCTACGCTCTCTCTGCGGCTAACGCACTCAAAGGGAACAAGGAAGAATCAATCAGTCATCTGAAGACAGCCATCAGGATTCAGCCTCAGAACAGGATCAGGGCAAAGATGGATCCTGATTTCGATTCTCTCCGCACGGATTCTGAATTCAATGAACTCCTTGAACCACGGGAAGAAGAGATGCCGTGAACAAAAATGACCAGAAGCTTCGAATCGTCATACTGGCTGCCGGGTTGGGGAAGAGGATGCGATCCAGGCAGGCAAAGGTTCTCCATCCAGTCTGCGGCAGGCCGATGCTTCATTACGTCCTCCAGGCTTCCAGGAAGCTTAATCCGGAAAAGGTCATTGTCGTCATCGGCAATCAAGCGGATAAAGTGAAAGAGACCCTTGCAGGAGAAAAAATCTACCCTGTCCTGCAGAAGAAACAGTTCGGGACAGCTCACGCCGTCCTTCAGGCAGAGAAGGAGTTGCAGGGATTCCGGGGGATTCTGCTCGTCCTGAATGGTGATCTCCCCCTGATCACCGCGGAGACACTGAAGTCCATCCTGAAGGAACATCGGAAGAGCGGCGCCGATCTATCTGTCATGACGACAATCATAGATGATCCTGAAGGGTACGGGCGCGTCATCAGGGAGGGCAACGGCTCCATCCGCCAGATTGTCGAAGAGAGGGACGCCACGATGAGTCAGCGGGAGATCAAGGAGATCAGCTGCGGGATATATTGCGCCAAAGCTAAGCCCTTCCTGGCTGCCCTCAAGAGAGTCAGGACAAATAACGTCCAGCAAGAATACTACATCACCGATGCCGTAAGAATCATGCTCGGGGATGGGAAAAAGGTTTCCGCGTTCCTCTATCCCGAGAGCGGGGAAGTGTTGGGAGTTAACACAAGGTACGAACTCTGCGCGGCATCCAAACTGATGAACAGAAAGACTCTTCATCGACTTATGGAATCGGGTGTTTCCATCCTTGATCCGGAGATAACCTTCATCGAGTCAGACATTCCCGTAGGCAGGGATACGGTAATCTATCCCAACGTCTACATCGAAGGAAAAACCCGGATCGGCAAGGGATGCAGGATCTTTCCGGGATGCCACATCGTCGACTCTGTAATCTTGAATGGCGCCTGGATATTGAACAATTCTGTCATCACGAGGAGCAGGGTCGGCAAGAATGCTCGGATCGGACCATTTGCCCACCTGCGACCGGAGTCGGACATAGGCGAGGATGCCAGAATAGGGAACTTCGTCGAGGTCAAGAAGTCCAAGATCGGCAGGGGGACCAAGGCTTCCCACCTGACTTATCTTGGAGACGCCACGATAGGGGAGAAATCAAACATAGGTGCGGGGACGATCACCTGCAACTACGATGGCTTCAAAAAGCATCGGACCACGCTGGGGAAAAAGGTCTTTGTGGGAAGCGATGTTCAGTTCATCGCCCCTGTGACCATCGGCGATGGAGCTTACATTGGTGCTGGCTCGACTATTACTGAGGATGTTCCGAAGCATTCTCTTGCTATCGCCAGAGCGAGGCAGTCGATCAAAAAGAATTGGACCATCCTCAAGAAGAAATTCAAATAATTAAGGTAGAGTGATGTGCGGAATCGTAGGATATGTTGGAAAAAAGCAGGTTGCGGATATCCTCATGGATGGTCTGAAGAGGCTTGAGTACAGGGGATATGACTCGGCCGGGATCGCAGTAGTCGAGAACGGCGTTATGAACGTGCGCAGAAGCCTGGGAAAGATCAGACTCCTTGAAGAGCTTCTGATCAAGAAGCCGATCAAGGGAGACTTCGGCGTTGGGCACACGCGCTGGGCTACTCACGGCAAACCTTCGGAAGAGAATGCCCATCCGCACAGGGACTGCACCGGAAAACTGGTCGTCGTCCACAACGGCATTATCGAAAACTACCTCGAACTGAAGCAGGAGCTCACCGCGAAGGGGCATAAATTTCAGACCGAGACGGACACCGAGATCATCGCTCACCTCATCGAGAGCAACCTTACCAATTCCCTGGAGCAAGCTGTCTTCAAATCGCTCCCGCGGCTGAAAGGGGCTTACGCCATCGCCCTGATTTCTACGGAGGAGCCTCAGAGGATCATTGCCGCACGCTTTGGCCCGCCTCTAATCATTGGCGTCGGAAATGGAGAGAATTTCGTCGCTTCGGACATCCCCGCCATCCTCCACTATACAAAGAACATGATCTTCCTGGCCGACGGCGAGATCGCCATCGTCGATCAGTCGAGCGTCGTCGTGAAGGATGTCAGGGGGAAGAAACTGAAAAAAGAGGTCATGCCTATCGCCTGGGACCCCATCATGGCAGAAAAAGGGGGTTACAAGCATTTCATGCTCAAGGAGATCCACGAGCAGCCAAGAGCCATGAGGGATACCATCTACGGAAGGATCTCGCTCGACAGCGGAGCGGTCTTCCTCAATGACATCAGGATAACCGAAAAAGAGTTCAAGAGCTTCAAGAAGATCAACATCATAGCCTGTGGCACGTCGCTGCATGCAGGCCTGGTGGGGAAATTCCTGATCGAAGAGCTTGCAAGGATCCCGGTGGAAGTTGACTATGGTTCTGAATTCCGGTACAGGGATCCTATCATCACGCGAGACATCCTCCACGTCGTCATTTCCCAGTCCGGCGAAACGGCAGATACGCTTGCAGCGCTGAGAGAAGCCAAACAGAAGAAGTCAAAATCAATCGCCATCTGCAACGTGGTGGGAAGCATGCTGACGCGGGAAGCCACAGGAACCATTTATACCCATGCCGGACCGGAGATCGGTGTTGCCTCCACGAAGGCCTTCATATCACAGATCGCTGCACAGTACCTTCTTGCTCTTTACCTGGGGAAGGTACGGGGACATCTAACAGAAAAAGATGTGAGAGCTCATGGCAAGCAGCTAATGAGAATTCCGGCCAAGATGGAAGAACTCCTCCGCAGAGAGGGCGAGATCGAAGAACTGGCAAAGAGGTTTTACACGTCAAAGGATTTTCTCTTCCTTGGAAGAGGGATCAATTACCCGATCGCTCTCGAAGGGGCTTTGAAGTTAAAAGAAATTTCGTACATTCATGCGGAAGGGTATCCTGCCGGCGAGATGAAGCATGGTCCTATCGCCCTGATTGACGAGAACTTTCCCGTTGTGGCGGTCGCCGTGAAGGATAGAGTCTATGAGAAGATTCTCTCCAACATCGAAGAAGTCAAAGCCAGATCCGGGATCGTCATCGCCCTCACCAATGGCGAGAGCAGCGAGCTGGAAAAAAGGGCCGACCACATCATCCAGATTCCGGAGACACTCGATCTGCTCAACCCGCTTCTGCTGATTATCCCCCTTCAGCTTCTCGCCTACTACATCGCCCTGAAGCTGGGCTGCGACGTTGACCAGCCTCGAAACCTTGCCAAGAGCGTTACCGTCGAATGATATTTCATCCATCATACGATTTTTGGGATCTTTCGCTCCTTCGCTTATAATTATTTGAACAGTTATCCATATTTATAGATGCGTCAGGCAGAAGAGAAAAAATTTCTGGCGGAGCTAAATGAACAGCAGCAGCGGGCTGTGATGTACGGGGAAGGGCCGCTTCTGGTCCTGGCAGGTGCAGGTTCAGGTAAGACAAGGGTCATCACATACCGCATCGCTCACCTGGTCAGATTTCGCGGAATATCGCCGGGTGAGATCGTCGCCCAAACATTCACCAACAAGGCGGCAGATGAGATGAAGCAGCGAGTGGAACAGATCATAGGCCTGAAGAGTTGCACCGGAATGTGGGTGGGAACATTCCACGCCTTTTGCCTTAGGATCCTCCGAAGAGAGGCTACAATCCTCGGATACAGGAACAATTTCCTGGTCTACGATTCACCGGATCAACTCTCCCTGATCAAAGAGTGTTGCGAGGAGTTGAAGGTTGATGACTCGGAGTTCACTCCCAAGGAAGCGCTCTTCAGGATCAGCAACATCAAAAACAGGATGATCAACCCGGAAGATTTCATGAGGGGCCGTTATGGTTCTCATGGACATACCAGATATCATGAACCTTTCACAACTTCAGGATACCGGGATAGACTCATCGGCGAGATCTATTCTCTATACCAGAAGAAGCTCTTCGAGAACAACTCAATGGACTTCGACGACATGATCATGAAAACCCTCGAGCTTTTTTCGAAACATGATGACATCAGGAGGAAGTATGCGGGCAAATGCCGCCACCTCCTTGTCGACGAGTATCAGGATACAAACCATTCTCAGTATCTTCTGATCAAGCATTTATCCTCGATGTATAAGAACATCTGCTGTGTGGGGGACGAGGACCAATCTATCTATGCCTTCCGTGGGGCTGACATTAACAACATTCTCCGCTTCCAGTCAGATTTCCCGGGCTCAGCCATCATCAAGCTGGAGAGGAACTATCGCTCGACCAAGAAGATTCTCGAAGCAGCTTCGTACGTTGTCAGGAACAACCTGCAGCGGATAGGCAAGACCCTCTGGACCAAGAATGAGACCGGAGAAGAAATCACATGTTTTCATGCCCACAATGACATCGAAGAGGCGGATTCCATAGCTGCCTCGATCCTCGACCTGAAGAAAAGGATCCCCCTCGATTCCATTGCAGTCCTCTACCGGACCAATGCCCAGTCCCGGTTGATAGAGGAATCACTGAGAGATTTCAAGATTCCCTACCAGATCGTCGGCTCTATCCAGTTCTACGAGAGGAAAGAGATCAAGGATCTGATCGCTTATATGAGGATCCTCGTCAATCCCGACGATAACCTGAGCCTCGTCCGGATCATCAATGTTCCACCGCGGGGGATTGGAAAGGCAACACTTGAAAAGCTGTTTTCTCTCGCAGAGACCAGGAAGATCTCACTCATGGAGGCTGTGCGAAAACATTCGGAAGAGGCCGAATCTGAAAAGAAGCAAGTGGAATTGGCGAAGAAGGGGAAGAACTCCCTTCGAGCCTTCCTCGAAATTCTGGAAGATACGAGAAAACTTTCTGAAAAGGAAAAAGCATCATTCCTTCTGAAGAAACTGATCAAAATACTGGATTACAGGAGCTACATCAAGAGGAGCTTCCCCGAGGACCACGAGTCGCGCCTCGAGAACATCGACTCCTTCATCTCAGCGGCAGTAGAATACGAAGAATCGGCGGAGAACCCCACACTTCAGGGTTTCATCGACCGCTCATCTCTGAGATCCGATCAGGACGATCTGCAGGCAGAGAAGCTCGTCACGCTCATGACGGTGCACTGCGCCAAGGGGCTCGAATACCCGGTCGTCTTCATCGCGGGTCTAGAGGAAAACCTCTTCCCGCATGCCCGATCGATGAACAGCAGGGATGACATTGAGGAAGAGAGAAGGCTTTTCTACGTCGCTATGACGAGAGCGAAGGAGAAGCTTTTCATATCGTTCGCCGATTCGAGAAGGATCGGAGGGGAATTTGTCTTCAACCAACCTTCGAAATTCATCAGTGAGATCCCGCAGGGACTGCTGACGATAACGGAGGGACAGTACAGGAGAAGCAAGAGAGGCTTCGATGACTCCTATGCAAGCTCCTCGGCTGCCAGAGCGGCAAAACTCGATAAGGCGCGATTCGGAAGGGAATCTGGTTTCCCCAGGAAAAAGACTATGAAAAAGGCTGCCGGTAATTCTCCCTATTATGAGGGGCAGGTAGTGCAGCACCCTACCTTCGGCAAAGGAACTGTCCTTTCATGTGAGGGATCGGGGAACAATTTGAAGTTGAACATCCACTTCCGCCACTCCGGAACCAGGAAGATTCTCGTCAAGTACACAACCCTCACTCCCATTCCCCGCTGATGATTCCCAAACGCTTGGAGACGCTGTTTTTTAAACCGTTTGAGAGTCCATATTTGAAGAGGAGAGAGTCTTTTCTCATGCAGCAAGAAGAAAACTGGCAAGCTTTTCAACAAACTCCGGTACAACGAAGCCATTTCCTTGATCGAAGAACCTTCCTAATCTTATACACCCAATCCCCCCTCAATGCCACCTTTTGTGCTGTCCGGATACAAC
This sequence comes from Acidobacteriota bacterium, assembly GCA_040752675.1. Taxonomy (NCBI): domain Bacteria; kingdom Pseudomonadati; phylum Acidobacteriota; species Acidobacteriota bacterium. The sequence continues at coordinate 19,007 of JBFMGF010000023.1, read as the reverse complement.
ATAAGGCAGCTTCAGCTCCTCTGAAGGCTTCAGTGGTGGGTCTCTTCATTTCGGCACTTTTCCATGGGTTATTTGATTACTTCAACTTCTCTTCAGAATGGAGGGTGCTTTCTGCCTTATTAATTCTTCTTATATGGATATGGCTTATCAAGCTTACAGCGAAATTACAGCGACAGGAAAGAGCAAAGAAAGTTGAAATCTGATCTATCCAGAATTCAGAGAAGATCCATGACAGATAAATGTGGTATGAATTTCGGATTTTCTCTTTTCTGCTGGTTTGTTTCTTTTATCCTGCGCCGCCTGAAGCCCCGCCTGCTCCACCGCCACCACCGGCCGAAGCTCCGCCGCCGGCACCTGTCGAGGAGCTTACCGTGCTGGAGGCAACGCTCACCATCGAGGAGATGACACCGGCAAAATCACCTACTGAAGCATGGAAGCCGCCCGAATAGATATACCACGGGAAGAATGTTGTGTGCTGGTCTGACGGTATCCTCTGCATCAACCTTTTGACAACCGCAGTTCCGATCCCCATCGCGATCCCGTAAATGAGGAATTCCGGGATCCTGTAAAGAAATCCCTGGTCTGTCTCGCTTTCAAAGTAATAGCGGGTAAGGTATCTTTTGAGCGCCCTCCATTTCAGCTTCTGCAGTTTCATCTCAGGAGTGTAGCTAAGGATGAACAATGAGAAGAAGAGGCAGAGGCATCCAATGATGATCACAAAAAACCCTGGTTTGTGGTTCAGGAAGATTGTGATCAGAAGACCTCCGGCGACGATCAGGACGGAAAACACCATCGAGAGGATCGTTCCTTTCACGCCTTCTCTGTCCCAGAACGGTATCGCCCTGAGCTCATCGTTGAGGATCTTTCTCCATTCGCGGAACCAGCGCCTCACCTTCGATGTATGTCTGCTGAAATCCAGAAAATCCACCGATTCTTTCCCGGCGCCGAGATCGTTGAAGACGAAGTTAAGAAGTGATTGTTCATAGGGCGGCAACTCCTCTCCTGAGCTTCTCCGCTTGCTGAAGTCTTGCTTTATCATGAAGAGCGTCCTGTCGATGCGCCACCATTTCCGCTCGACCGGTTCTTTCTGTTCGATTGTGATGAAGCCGCGCCGTGCGAGATCGAAGAGAGTCGCGACCATAGCTTTTCCCGACACCTGCTTGTTGTAGTAGAGACTGCTGAAGATGGCGGGAGGATATTCGGGGAGGGAAGAATCGACACTTTGGCTGTAAGAAACCTGCACTCTACGCCCATATCTGAAATAGAAGGAGGCAGTACCTATGACCCCCACAGCGGAGAGTACTGCAGCGATATGCCAGCCTAAGCGTTCGTTCTCCGCATTTTTCAAGAGCATCCGCTCTGCCCGCTTGCGCTCGGCGTTCGCTGACGTAGCCCAGCGTGCTTCTTCATCGAGGATCTGCTGCAGCCTGTTCTGATTAATCCTCTTCTGTGCATGGGGCACCCATGGTGTCGGGAACGACACCCTTGCTTCCCAGAATGTGTGGGAGGGAAGGGGACTGATATCCATTTTCAGGATCCCATATTTGAATTCGATCGTGCCCCAGAGAGGGCCATGTGCCCATGCTCGTACTTCATCATGCCGAGCAGGATAAGGAAGCGCGATCGACACATTCACGCTGCCGATCCTTTTTGCATTGGACTCGCCCACAAACTTATAGTAGAGCTCCGCCACATCGTTATAGACTGCAACGGCATCTGTGATGGTGTAGCGCAAGGTGAACGACCGTTTCTCATTGGAAGCCCTGTAGAACCAGCGGAGATACATCTCATCCCTGCTGATGTCCATTGTGTAGGTTCCTGGATCTTCGCTACGGCTCTCCTGGTAGATTCTGTCCCCTTCGCTGATCTCGAAATCTTTTATGCGCCCGAGATCCTTCAGGGGAAGGCGGTAATCTGCCCATGAGAACTGTCCTCTAAACTCGTATCTCCTTGTCTCTTCAATCCTCATGCTGCCATCGTCCAGGATCGCTGCTTTAATATCGATCCACTCCATGGAGTGGCTCTTTGACTGAACGGCAGACGGGATGAGAAGGAAAAGGATGATGATTAAACAGAAAGTGAATGTTCGATGACCGGTCATTGTAAAATCTCCCAATGCATTGTTCTTTCCTTTTATACGAAAATCATAAAACAACAATTTCATTTTTTGCAATGATTTCTTTTGTCCGGCTTGATTATATCGCTTGCGCAGGTTTTCTAGAGAGATCGGATCTTCTTCCGATCTGGGAAACGACGAATCCAGTGAGCATGAAACCACAGCCGAACAGTGCACGGATTGAAAGCATCTCGCCGAGGATGAGCCAGCCGCCGAGTGCAGCGAAGACGGTCTCAAGGCTCAGGATGATTGCCGCATGAGCGGGTGGTGCCTCACGTTGAGCCACGACCTGAAGCGTGTGCGCAACACCCACCGAGAGGACACCGGTGTAGAGAATGGGAATCGTGACTGCCGCCAGATCTGCAAGTGTCGTCATTTCGAACAGGAATGACGCTATGAAGCTCAGAACGGAGCAGATGATGAACTGGACGAAAGCGATCATGATCGGGTTCATCTTCGAGGAGAGCCATCCGATGCTGAGAAGATAGAGCCCGATGACAGCGCTGTATGCACCGATCCAGACGGTTGCGGCGGGGCGGTGGAGCAGGAAGATGCCGAGGATCGGAACGATGATGGCGTATAGTCCGGTGATGAGGCCGCCAGTGGAGTTCACGATCGTTTCGAGAACCTTCTCGCAGGGATGTCTTTCCAGAACATCCTCGTCTCTCAATAAGATGTTACCCAGTGGATTAAGGCGGCTCATCTGCTATAATAACTGCGCACAAACTCAGACACCTGAAAAATCTGTGCGGCATCATCAAGCATCGAGGAGAAGTTCATTATGATCAAAGCAACGCAGTTAAAAAAAGGAATGACTATCATCAAAGACAACGATCTCTACAAGATCGTCAGCACCATGCACATCACTCCGGGAAACTGGCGAGGGATGGTTCAGACTAAACTGAAGAGCCTGAAAAACGGCTCTATCATAGAGCACAGGTTCCGATCCGAAGATATCATCGAGAGAGCCATCCTCAATGAAGTCGAGATGGAATATATTTACAGCGATGGTACCGATTATCACTTTCTGAACACGAAGACATACGAGCAGATCCATATCTCCGAGGAGATGCTGGGGGATGCCGTGCGATTCCTGGTGCCTAACACCATGCTACAGGTCGAATTTTACGAGGGGACCCCGGTGGGAATCGAGCTGCCGATTACCGTCGATTTGAAGGTCGTGGAAACTCCACCCGGGATCAAGGGGGCAACGGCAAGCCAGCAGAGAAAGCCTGCCAGGCTGGAGACAGGGCTGATAGTTCAGGTTCCTTCCTTCATCGAAGAAGGAGAAGTGATAAGGGTTAGCACTGTCGAAGGAACCTATATCGAACGCGTCAGCGCAAAATAAATCGCCTGCGCATCCTTCCTTGAATATCAGGTAAGATGCCTGACCTATTAATTCATCTACTTATTTATTTCAGTTCGAAGCTGGAGCCAGGTGATACGACAACGGCCTTTGCTGGAGGCTTGACTTTCCGCACAAACTCTTCTGGATCAGCCTTGATGATATCGAATGTTCCGTAATGCATGGGTATGGCAAACTTCGGCTTTAGCAGCTCCACGGCTTTCACGGCATCATCTATTCCCATCGTGAAGTTATCGCCAATGGGGAGAAGTGCAACGTCGATGTTATTCATTTCGCCAATCAGCTTCATGTCGTAGAAAAGCCCGGTGTCGCCCGAGTGATAGATCTTCTTCTCGCCCATAGTGATGAGGAAGCCGCATGGACTCCCGAGATATGTTCCATCTGGAGCAGCCGAGCCGTGGTGAGCAATGGTCGCCTTCACGTGGCCGAAGTCGAAGGTGTAGCCTCCACCGATATGAAGGGGATGACCCGTAGCTCCTTTGGACGTCACGTATTGAACGAGCTCGAAGACACCGATGATGGTAGCTTTCGTCCTCTTGGAAATATCGATGGCGTCTCCCAGATGATCTCCATGGCCGTGTGTGACAAGAATGGCATCGACCTTTACCTCCGAAGGTTTTGTCGGGGCGAGCGGATTTCCGCTGAGGAATGGGTCGATGATGATGGACTTACCTTCGCATTCAATCTGCCAGCATTCATGACCGAAGTATTTCAGTTTGACCATATGAAAGCCTCCTTCCCTGTTTAACTGCATTTATCAACCCGACATCTTAAAGGCTTTTTAAGATGACAGAATGGTAGCGCTTGGCCTCGGGTATCTAAAAATTCTGGTTCGTCAGTGCAGCTCCCTGAAACAATCATCGGCGGCCGCGATGGTTCTGACCATATCTTCCTCGGTGTGAACCGTAGAGACAAAAAAGGCTTCAAACTGTGACGGAGGTAGATTGATCCCGCGCTCAAGCATCTTGTGGAAAAATTTCGAGTACTTCATTGTGTCTGACAGCGTCGCCGATTCGTAATCGAAGACATCCTCTCCGGTGAAGAAGAGCGTCATCATCGAGCCGATCCTGTTCAGCGTAACCGGCACGCCATGTTTCTCGGCAGCACTTTTCAAACCATCGGCAATTTTTGCCGAAATGCTTTCAAGATAATCGTAGGTCCCGGGCTTCTGCAAAGCCTTCAGCGTTTCGATCCCTGCAGTCATTGCAAGCGGATTTCCGGAGAGAGTTCCCGCCTGATAGACCGGACCCTCAGGAGCGATCTTCGACATAATCCCAGCTCTTCCCCCGAAAGCTCCTACGGGGAGCCCACCGCCAATGACCTTCCCGAGGGTCGTAAGATCTGGCTTTATACCGTAGAATCCCTGTGCACCGGAATAGGAAACCCTAAATCCGCTCATGACCTCGTCGAATATGAGAACGATCCCATGCTTTCCCGTGAGTTCTCTGAGGCTCTCAAGGTAGCCCTTCTTCGGAAGGATGACGCCCATGTTCCCGGGCACGGGTTCAACGATGAGACAGGCTATCTCATTTCCGTAAGCCTCGAAGATATCCTTGATGGAATCAACACTATTATACCGGGCAACAATCGTCTTTCCGGCTATGGAAGCTGGAATCCCGGAGCTTCCGGGAATCCCAAGCGTGAGGACCCCAGAACCCGCCTTGACGAGGAGTGAGTCTGCGTGACCATGGTAGCATCCCTCCATCTTCACGACAATGTCGCGCCCCGTATAGCCCCTTGCAAGGCGGATGGCGCTCATCGTCGCTTCTGTTCCCGAGTTGACCATCCTCACCTTTTCCATCCCCGGGATGGCTTCGATGATCATCTTCGCGAGTGCGACCTCGAGCCCAGTCGGAGCGCCGAATGAAGTCCCTTTTTCCGACTGCTGTTTCAAGGCCGAAACGACATCTGGGTGCGAATGACCAAGGATGAGAGGCCCCCAGGAAAGGACGTAATCGATGTATTCCTTCCCATCGACATCATAGATTCTGGAACCCATTCCCTTCTTAAAAAATACAGGCTCCCCGCCAACGGCCTTGAAAGCCCTCACCGGACTGTTCACCCCCCCAGGCATATACTTCTTTGCCTCTTCGAACAGTTTGCTCATTTGCCTATCTTACTAAAAGTCTGGCAGCTTCTTTGGCAAAGTAGGTCAGGATCATGTCCGCACCGGCCCGTTTGATGGAAATGAGAATCTCCATCATTACCTTGCTACCGTCGATCCACCCTTTTTCAGCAGCCGCTCTGACCATGGAGTACTCGCCGCTCACGTTGTAAGCGGCGACCGGCACTCCGAACGTATCCTTAACCCTTCTTATTATGTCAAGATACGAAAGGGCCGGCTTGACCATGACGATGTCTGCCCCTTCCTCGAGGTCCATGGCGACCTCTTTGATAGCCTCGTTGCTATTGGCCGGGTCCATCTGATAGGACTTTCTGTCCCCGAACTGCGGAGCTGACTGGGCTGCCTCCCGGAAGGGGCCATAGAAAGCCGATGAATACTTCGCCGCATAGGACATGATGATGGTCTGAGTGTAACCCTCTGCATCGAGGATCTCCCGAATTGCCTCCACCCTTCCATCCATCATATCTGAAGGAGCGACAATATCGGCACCAGCCCTGGCATGCGAGAGAGCCATCCTCCCAAGAAGATCAATAGTGCTGTCATTGTCCACGTAGCCATCTTTGATAACACCGCAGTGCCCGTGGGATGTGTACTCGCAGAGGCAGACATCGGTCGTCACGAGGATCCCATCCACTTTCAACTTAATTTCATGGACCGCTTTCTGGATTATCCCATCGTCGGAGTATCCTTCCGATCCCATCTCGTCCTTCGTCCCGGGGATTCCGAAGAGGATGATGTTGGGGATCCCGATGTCTCTTACCTCTTTAACCTCCTCGACGAGCCGATCCACCGAAAAGTGGTAGCATCCGGGCATTGCAGGGATCTCCTGCTTGATCCCCTTTCCCGGACAGACGAAAAGGGGGTAGATGAAATCATTCACCGAAAGTTCCGTCTCCCGGACGACGGAGCGAAGGGTCTCGCTTCGCCTCAGACGCCTGGGCCTCATGACTGGAAAAGCCAAAATGCACCTCCTGAAATTTTAATCTTCATCTTCCTTGCCGAAGAAGAAGAACTCGGCACAGTACTGGCTGCAGAACAATCTGCCGCTCATCCTGTAAGAACAACCATCACAGAAAAGTTTGTGGCAGATGGCGCATTTCTGGAGCCTTACCTGGTCTTCCTGCTTCTTGCATTTAGCACACTCCTCCACTTCTTTTTCCATGTGTCACCAAGAGAGAAGATTGTTTACGTTGAAATGGCTCTGAATGCTGTTCGTAATCCCTTCCTCAATAATTTTTTTATTATAACAGAATAAATGCATGAATATCCATAAACTTGACAGAACTGGGGGCATCATTTAACATACAAAAAAAGGTGGCGGTGTAGCTCAGCTGGTCAGAGCAAACGGCTCATATCCGTTGTGTCCGGGGTTCGAGTCCCTGCACCGCTACCAGTATCCAACAACTCTGAAAGATGAAAACGATACTTGTAAGGTAATATCGGCGGGTGGCCGAGGCAAAGCGTTGCCATCCGCCCACACCGAAAGGGACCCACCGGGAAATGGGTAGAGCAAGAATGGATGGGGTACTGCCGAGGACAGGACCTTCCGATGCAATCATCTTTAAGAGCTTTAAGATAGGGAATTGACGGGAGAATGGAACATGGCTGATAAGAAAGGTGCTAGAGTGAAAAAATCTTTTCGAGGAAGTTTCAGGCAAAAGAGCCTTCCCAGAGGGAAGGATCGCATCCCCGGAAAAGAAGGAGAGATAATGACCATAGCAAAGAGGCCGGTTGTTACGCTTGCCGTCACGACTCCTGTCCTCGAAGCATTGAAGATGATGGTCAAGGAAGGATTTCGCCGGATGCCCGTCGTGGACCCGGGTACAAAGAAGCTCCTCGGGATAGTGACTGTGACGGACGTCATCAATTATATGGGTGGCGGCGTGAAATTTCAGATCATCCAGAGGAAATACAACGGCAACTTCTACAAGGCGATCAACGAACCAATAGGTTCGATCATGACGTCCGACGTCATCTCGATTCGGACGACCGCAAAGATCCATGAAGCCATGGAGGTAATGAAGAAGCATCGTATCGGCGGGTTGCCCGTCACCGATGAAAATGATCGGGTCATAGCCATAGTGACCGAACAGGATATCGTGAGGTTCTTCAGCGAAAAGATCAAAGGGACGAAGGTAGCCGAGCTCATGTCCAGGGATGTTGTAATGGAAAGCCCTGAGACTCCCATCATCGATATCGAAAGGAAGATGATCCAGAAGCGCTTCAGGCGCCTGCCCATAGTCTCCGATGGCAAATTCATCGGGATGGCTACAATTCGAAGTCTGCTCCGGTTCTTCGGGACGAACCAGGTCTTCCGGCATCTGCAATCAGGAAACATCGATCAGGTCCTCCAGACACCGGTCATCGAAGTGACCATGAAAGAGTTTCCCACCATCAATCCGGAAGCGGATGTTAGCGAGGCGGCAAGACTGATGCAGGAAAAGCGCAGAGGCTCCATCCCCGTCCTAGAGAACAGCATGCTGGTTGGCATCATCACCGAACGTGACTTCTTCAAAATCATCGACATAAATCGATAATATCCGAGGCATCTTGCCTCGGATCACATGGCTTCAGGCAGGATGTCTGACCCAATATCGTTATCATGCTAATTCATCTATATGATTTCTCGTAGAATTTGGACATCCCAAGGGAATGAGCAGTTTGTCGCAAGCAAAAGCATCGCGAAGTCGAGCGGGCATGGTTTTCGCGCAAAGCGCGAAAGAGCGAGACTGAGAGCCGAGGGGCGATTGACTCGCTGGGGAATCACCCCGTCTTTTGCTGCGACAAATGCAAATGAACTGTCCATTTTCAATGAGAAACCATTTTGTATTGCATCGGGGTGCGTATGAGCGGCGAGCGGCAAGTTGTTGAGAAGTTCATCAAGACCATCGAAAAGTACGGGATGATCAATGACGGAGACAGAGTGCTCGTCGCGCTCTCTGGAGGAGTAGATTCCGTTGCTCTCCTATTTCTCATGCTCGATCTGGCATCAAAATTCAGGATCGAAGTCTGCGCTGCACACCTCAACCATATGCTGCGCGGAAAGGAATCGAACGAGGATGAGAGATTTGTAAAGAGCCTTTGCTGTAACATAGAAATTGACTTCCTCATCCACAGGGCAGATGTAAAAAAGATCACCAGGGAAGAGAAAAAGAGCATCGAAGTGGCAGCGAGGGATGCAAGGATGAAGTTTCTGAATGAGGCTGCCGGGAATCTTCACGCCACGAGAATTGCCCTAGGACACACGATGAACGATCAGGCCGAGAATCTCCTTCTCAGACTGCTGCGAGGGTCAGGCGTGACCGGACTCTCCTCCATGAAGCCGGCAGATGGAAATATCATCCGTCCCCTTCTCTGGATCGAGAGGGAACAACTGGAAGCTTACCTCCGGAGCAGGAGGATCGCTTTCAGGATCGACTCATCCAACGAAGACATGCGCTTCACGCGGAACAGGATCAGGCACACGCTCATCCCGATACTGCAAGATGAATTCAATCCAAAGATCATCCCGACTCTCGCCAGGACGGCGGAGATCCTTTCCGAAGAGGATGCCTTTCTCGACTCCCTCACAATGGATATCCTCCTGCAGAAATCGGGCATCAGATCGACTTCCAGAAAAGCCCGGAATAAGACCGCAGAGGAGATCACTAGCAGAAAAGAGGCAGTCGCATTCCATTCAGAGCTTATTAAAGACGTTGCTCCGGCTCTGGGCAGAAGGCTCATCAGAAGCGCGATCAAGATTGTAAAGGGAGACCTGAAGAAGGTTAAATTCATAGATATCGAAAGAGTTAGAGATCTCGCTACCGGCAGATCAGGGAGAAGAGTTTTGCTGCCCTCCGGTATCGATGCTAAAATATTTAAGCAAGAGATCGTGATTTCGAGATCTTCTCTTGCGGAACACGCCACAAAAAACATTCTGAAAAGAGTAAATGTAGAGGGAAGAACCTCTATTGACGATGCCGGTATTCTCATAGAAGCGAAGATCGTTAAAGCGGACGACTTCAGTGAAAACTTGAAGAATGGAGGAAAGGAGAAGGCTTTCCTGGATTTCGATAAAGTTGGAAAGAAACTGTTCATCAGGAGTGTCAGGGAAGGAGATAGTTTCCATCCCTTCAATGCACCGGGAAAGAAGAAAATTTCCGACTTTTTCATAGATAGGAAGGTTACGCCGGAGAAGAGAAGAGGGGCGCTGGTCTTGACATCCGATGACCGTATCGTATGGGTTGTTGGCCACGAGATCGACGACCGCTATAAAGTAAACGACAAGACTTGGTCGGTATTGGTACTTGAGATAAGGCAGCTTTAATATCGGGATGTCCGATCTTTACATAAAAAATTCGGTATTAGTGGGGCATCTTGCCCTGGATATAGGCAGAATGCTTGACCTATTATCAATGAACTGATAAAAAGATTAGGGGATAGGTGGATAATTTAAGGTATTTTTCTTATATTTGTTATGGGGCGTTAAGGGAACGAAACATTCTTAAGATAACCCGGGGAGTAGAAATTGAATAATCACATCAGAACAATTCTTATATGGACCGTCTTGATCGGGGGACTCTTTATCCTCTACATGGTCTTGAAGGCTCCGTCTATGGGCGAAGAGAAACTTGACCAGAGCCAGTTCTACAATCTGGCGGAGGGTAACAGGATCAAAGAGGTCAAGGTCGTCGGCGACATCACCGGAACCGGCTACGACATCACCGGAACCTACCAGGAGAAAGATGCTGACGGAAAGATCAAGAAATTCAGCACTTACGTCGTAAAGGATGAGAGCCTGATCGCGATGCTTCTCAAGAATGGCGTCATCATCAAGGCAGAGAAGCCTAAAGACGGTTCTTACTGGGGCCTGATCCTGACATGGGCTCCCATCCTTATTTTCGCCGCTTTCTGGATATTCTTTATGCGCCAGATGCAGGCGGGCGGGAACAAGGCTCTATCATTTGGAAAGAGTAAGGCCAAGCTCCTCTCATCACAGGGGAAAAAGGTGACCTTCAAAGATGTGGCTGGCGTTGACGAAGCAGAAGAAGAACTCCAGGAGATAATAGAGTTCCTGAAAGACCCGCAGAAATTCCAGAAGCTGGGCGGGAAGATCCCAAAGGGTGTCCTACTGATGGGACCTCCAGGCACAGGAAAAACCCTCCTGGCAAAAGCCATCGCCGGAGAGGCGAATGTTCCATTCTTTTCAATCTCCGGCTCCGACTTCGTTGAGATGTTCGTCGGCGTGGGGGCATCAAGAGTTAGAGACCTCTTCGAACAGGGAAAGAAGAACGCTCCCTGCATCATCTTCATCGACGAGATCGACGCCGTCGGAAGGCACAGGGGGGCCGGGCTTGGTGGAGGCCACGATGAGAGGGAACAAACCCTGAACCAGCTCCTCGTAGAGATGGACGGTTTCGAGACCAATGAGGGGGTCATCATCATCGCCGCCACGAACCGCCCCGATGTCCTTGATCCAGCCCTTCTCAGGCCCGGCAGGTTCGACAGACGAGTCGTCATCAATCGTCCCGATGTGAAGGGACGTGAAGAGATACTGAAGGTCCATACAAGAAAGTCGCCTCTGGCTCCCGATGTGGATGTCAGCGTCCTTGCCAGAGGAACACCAGGCTTCTCTGGAGCCGATCTTGCTAACCTGGTCAATGAGGCGGCCCTCCATGCAGCGCGCTATGGAAAGAAGCAGATCGCACAGGAAGACTTCGAAATAGCAAAAGATAAAGTGCTGATGGGTTCAGAGAGAAAGAGCCTCATCATCAGCGAGGAGGAGAAGAGAAACACTGCCTATCATGAGGCGGGGCATGCTCTCGTCGCCACTCTCCTTCCCGGAGCAGACCCGATCCACAAGGTCTCCATCATCCCGAGGGGTATGGCACTCGGTGTCACACAGCAGCTCCCCATCGATGAGAAGCATAACTACACCAGGGAATATCTGATGACCGAGATCTCCGTACTGATGGGAGGGAGGATCTCCGAAGAGCTCTTCCTCAACAACATGACTACCGGCGCCGGGAACGACATTGAAAGAGGCACCGAGCTCGCGCGGAAGATGGTCTGCGAGTGGGGTATGAGCGATAGCATGGGCCCGCTTACATTCGGAAAGAAAGAAGAGCAGATCTTTCTTGGAAGGGAGATCGCCCAACACAGAGACTACAGCGAGGCAACCGCCCAGGAGATTGACCGCGAGGTGAAGAAGCTGGTCATGGCATGCTACGAGCATGCGAAGCAACTCCTCTCAACCAACAAGAATAAGCTCCAGAAGATTGCGGAGGCCCTCCTAGAGAGAGAGGTCCTCGATGCCCAGCAGATCGCTGCCATCGTGAAAGGTGAAGAGTCGCAGCCGGCCGCTGCAAAGACGGCAATGAAAGAGGCGGAGGCTGTTGAAGAGAAAGTCGCCGGGACTAAGAAAGAGAGGAAAAAAGCTGACAAAAAGGTCATCAGCGGAGGCCCGATAGAGCAGGTAGGTTAGAGAACCATTCCCTTGCCTCATTCTCAAACATAGATCCTCGTATTACTTTAATGAAGCATAACACACGAGTCATTGAAGTCCAGGGAGAAAAGGAATCTATCCGTTGGATGGAGAAACTGAACGTCCATCCCGGCGGATTCAAGATTATGTCCACCAAGTTCCGGTACTACAGGGTCATCCTGGAAAACGTTGACAACCGCGCCGCATCGATCATCAAACAGGAGATGCTCTCTCTGGGAGGAGAGGCCGTTATCTCACAGGACGTGAGTAGATTCAGGGAAGGCTCTTCATCCGTAATCCTCCTAGGCACTGAAAAAATCCTCATCAATCTTAAGAAGAAGCTCTCCTCCTACCCCTTTCCATTCGGCTTAACAGGGATATCGAAGGAGATCGGCCAGACCATCGAAAACTATTCCAAGAATTCCCACAGGATCGTTTTCGCCGATGGCTCGGTCTGGGAGACGGGCAGGAAGACATGCATCATGGGGGTGCTCAACGTTACTCCGGATTCTTTCTCCGACGGAGGGAAATTCATGACACTTGATGCCGCCCTGGCTGGAGCCGAAGCCATGGTTAACGATGGCGCCGACATCATCGACGTCGGTGGCGAATCAACCAGACCCGGCTCTGAACCGGTGAGCGCCGAAGAGGAACTGAAGAGGGTCATTCCCGTCATCAAAGCCATCAAGAAAAAGTGCAACATCAGGATTTCTATCGACACTTACAAATCCGGTGTCGCCCGCGAGGCAATCCAAGCAGGAGCCGACATGGTCAACGATGTCTCCGGGTTCACCTTCGATGCAAAGATGGCAGGCATCGTGGCAAGCGCCGGAGTCCCAGCCGTCGTTATGCATATGCACGGGAACCCGAAAACGATGCAGAATGACCCGCGATATGACGACCTGATGTCGGAGATCTCACTTTTTTTGCGAAAATCGATGAAAAAGGGGGCCGAAGCCGGCATTGATAGTGATAAAATAATCGTCGATCCGGGTATCGGATTCGGAAAAACGGTCGAGCACAACCTTGAGATCATCGGGAAGCTCGGAACGCTGAAGAGCCTCGGACGCCCCATCCTGATTGGAATCTCAAGGAAGTCCTTCATCGGAAAAATACTGAATGTCGATGTTTCCGATAGGCTGGAAGGAGGGCTTGCGGCAACAGCCGTCGCCATCATGAACGGAGCCTCTATAATCCGTACCCACGATGTAAGAGAGACAGCCAAGGTAGCTGCGATGCTCGACTCCATTCACCGTCAGGATGAGTGATCTATGAGCAGGGTCATCACACTTCTTCACCTCAACGAGTTCAGCCTCATGTCGCTTCTCGACATCGTCATACTTGCCATCATTATCTATCAGCTCCTCCTCCTGATCCGTGGAACGAGAAACGTCCAGATGCTCATCGGGATCGTTTTCATGATAATCATGTACTTCATCACCGGAAGCGGAGGCATCATCGAGCTCAAGACCGTGCACAACGTCCTTGGGTACATCCTCTTCTACATCCCCCTTGCCATCATCGTGCTTTTCCAGAACCCGATCCGGAGAGCTCTCATCAGCCTCGGAAGGAATCCGCTCTCGCGGCTAAACATCACCGCGGAGGAAAAGAAGAGCCTGGATGAAATAGTCCTGGCCGCCGCCTCGATGGCCTCCAAGAGGATCGGCGCCCTTATCATCCTCGAAAAGAGCGTAGGGTTGAGGAACTTTGCCGAGACCGGAATCCTCCTCGATGCCAACATATCGTACGACCTCCTGATGAACATCTTTTCTCCCAACACTCCGCTCCACGATGGAGCGGTAATCATCGGCGAGGGAAAGATCAAGGCCGCTTCCTGCTACCTTCCCCTCACCTTGAATCCCGAGCTGAGCAAAGATTTTGGAACGCGACACAGGGCAGGCATCGGGATCACGGAAGAGACCGACGCGCTCGCCATCATCATCTCGGAAGAAAGAGGGGTCATATCACTCGCATGCGAGGGAAGGATCCTGGAAGACCTCGATGCCAAAGGGCTCAAAGAGCTCCTCTTAGAACACCTCCAGACCAGACCAGAGAAGGTGAAGAGGAGAGAATCCGAGATCATGGAGACAGCCGATGAAGCTTAACCTGCTGGACAATCTCCCGCTCAAAGTTCTCTCGATCATCCTCGCCTTCCTCCTGTGGATCTACTTTACGGGTGAGAAACAAATATACAGGGATATTGAGGTCCCGCTGAACATTGATGTCGCTCCGGAGAAGGTCCTCTCCGGAGAGTTGATCTCCAGTGTAACCATCCGCGTCAGGGGCTCCGAAACTGCCATTGCGAGGCTAGCGATGCGTCCCCTTTATTCTAGCATCGACCTTACCGATTCTCCTGCCGGCGAGAAATTCATCCAGATCTCACCCAAAGATAACATCCGCGGGATACCTCCCGATCTTGAAGTCGTCTCCGTCACTCCGGAGAGGATAAAGGCAACAGTCGAGAACAGAGTTTCCAGACAGATCATGGTCGTTCCCAAGATCATGGGCAAAGCGAAGGAGCCATACGTTTATTATGGATTTGAAGCCTATCCGAACTCCTTCAGCATCGAAGGAGCGCAGAGCGCTGTTCAATCCACGGAAAAGGTCGTCACCGAGGTCATCAACATAGAAGGGAAAAGCCAGTCCTTCCGTACCATCGTTGACATCATGACGGAAAATCCATCCGTCAGGATCGTCAACCCGAGGCCGGTCACCGTCCTTGTAAAGATCGACAGGGACATCAAGCATGCGATTTTTGAAGACCTTCCCATCTCCTTTACTTCGGCAGACTATTCCTTCGAGCCATCGCATGACATTGCATCGCTCACCGTCGAGGGTCCCGGATCGATCATCGAAAAGATCAACAGGAGCAACATCAGCATAACCATCAAGCTGAGAGGATTAAACCCTTCCGATAATCCTTATCGGCTCACCCCCTTCATCCAGTTCAATTCTCTGAGCGATGATGAGATGAGCAAGATCTCCGTCACCTTATGGCATCCCAGGACCGTTTCCGTGAAGATCAATCCAGGGAGAGTCAAGGAGTGAAGAAGCTTTTCGGTACGGACGGGATCAGAGGGGTAGATGGCCAGTTTCCCCTTGACAGGAAGACGGTTGTTAGGATCGGTCACGCCATTGCCGTGAAGATGCGAGAGCTCGCGGATAATCCCAGGGTTCTTATCGGCAGGGACACAAGGGAATCCGGGAACTGGATCGACGAGGAGATCGGAAGAGGACTAGTCTCGGGCGGCACTTTTGCCATCCACTGCGGGGTCATCACGACTCCCGGACTGGCTTTTCTGACAAAGATGGAACGATTCGACGCGGGCGTGATGATATCAGCGTCTCATAATCCTTACGCCGACAACGGCATCAAGATCTTCTCCGGAAACGGGATGAAGCTTTCCGATGAGATGGAAGTGGAGATCGAGAAGATCATACTCTCGGATGCAGCCGTTCCGAAACAGAGTGAGAACTTCGTCAAGAAAGAGATTGACGGAGCCAAGCTTATAAAGGATTACACGAGCTTTCTTTACGGGATAGTAAAGAACCGGAATGCCCTCCAGCACGTCAGTATCGTCCTCGACTGCGGCAACGGTTCTGCAAGCGCCATCGCCCCTGAGATCTTCTCGAAACTCTCGCAGAAGGCCATCTTCATCAACTATATTCCGGATGGGAGGAATATCAATCTGAACTGCGGATCGCTCCATCCGGACTCTCTCATCCGGACCGTTCTGAGCGAGAAAGCCGACATCGGGATTGCCTTTGACGGAGATGCCGACAGGGCAATCTGCGTCAACCGGAACGGGAAGATAATCGATGGCGATCATATCATGTACGTTACTGCTCTTCAGATGAAGCAGAACAAAAACCTAAAGAAGAATACCATAGTTGGAACTGTGATGAGCAACATGTGGCTGGAAAAGAAGCTCTCCATGAGCGGCATCCGTCTTATCAGGACGAGCGTCGGGGATAAGTACGTGCTGGAGAAGATGCTCGAGTATGACCTGAACCTCGGTGGAGAGCAGTCCGGGCACGTCATCTTTCTCGACCATGCAACGAGCGGCGACGGAATACTGACGGCACTTAAATTCCTCGACTCCACGTTCGGAAACGGAACGGATCCTACAGCGGCGCTTGCTGGGATCGAACCCTACCCGCAGATCCTCATCAACGTGAGAGTCGCCTCACGCCCTGACCTCCAGAAGCATCCCGAGATCTCGGTTGTCATCAAAGAAGTGGAGGAGAAATTGGCGGGAAACGGAAGGGTCCTGATTCGATACTCCGGAACGGAGCCGGTAGCCCGGGTCATGGTGGAAGCGGAGCGCGAAGAGGATGTGAAGAGATACGCATCCATTATCGCCGACGCAATCCGTAAACAGATCGGCGCATGATCGATTCCAGATGAACCTTATCGATCTTTTATAGACAGACCAAGCATTCTGCATAATGCTTGATGCAGGATGCTCCGACTATTGAGATCTGGAAATCATATCAGGTAAATTGAGGTGACCCATGGTGAAACTAAGTGTCAATGTGGATCATATTGCAACAATAAGAGAGGCAAGAAAGAGCCATGAACCAGACCCTGTCGCTGCTGCCATCCTGGCAGAGCTTGCGGGAGCACTGGGGATCACCTTCCACCTGAGGGAGGATCGCAGGCATATTCAGGATCGAGATGTCGAGATATTGAGGAAGGTCTGCACCACCCGTCTCGACATGGAGATGGCCGCAACTGAAGACATGATAAAGATTGCCATCAAGCACAGACCGGACATTGTCACGCTCGTTCCCGAGAGGATTGAGGAGATCACAACGGAAGGGGGCCTCAACGTCGTCAAGAACGAGAAGAGCATCGGCAGGGTCATTCAGAAACTCCATGCGGAGAAGCTGGTCGTAAGCATCTTCGTCGACCCGGAGATCGATCAGGTACGAGCAGCGGCACGCGACAGAGCCGACTTCATCGAAATCAACACCGGAAAATATGCGGAAACGAAGAAGGAAAAAGAAAGGGCCCGTGAGCTTTTTTCCATCGAAAAAGCCGCCATGGAAGGGCAAAAGCTGGGACTCAGGATCGCCGCAGGACATGGCCTGAACTATGTCAACGTAAAGCCGGTCGCTCGCGTCAAAGGAGTGGAAGAGTTGAACATCGGGCACTCCATCATCGCGAGGGCTTCCCTTGTCGGAATGGAGAGAGCAGTACGCGAAATGCTCTCCCTCATCACCTGAGATACAATTGATTCCGCTCAGGCGAGGTTGCCTGATCAATTCAATAAAAATCAATAAGAGCAGGAGATCCTGCCCATTATGTCTGATCGCACCATGAGAGCGTCGAGGTTAAAGAAAAGCACTCTCTCTTCCATGGCTGTTCTCCTTCTCATCATTTCCCTGACTCAGAATCGACTTTTTTCTGAGAATGCGGGTCAGATCAGAAAGAGATCTTTCGAGCTTATCAGCGAGGGGGTATCCCATTACAATAAGGGGAACTACTGGGATGCTGTGCAGAAGCTCGAAATGGCGTCCAACATGGCGTTGAACTCCTTCCTCGCCCACTACTATCTGGGTCTTTCCCTTTACGCCTCCAGGAGATACTCCGAAGCCCTCGAGCCGCTCAAGATTGCTCTGGACCTGGACCCGAAACATCTCCAGGCGCATGTCGTCCTTGGAGACACCTACCTGAAACTTGGTGACCATGAGGAGGCTCTGGCTGAATACTACCGCGCGCTCGAGATCAGCAAGAATTATGCTCCCGCATACGATGGCATCGGAAGGTATTATGACAGCATCGCCAGCAAGGATAAGGCGATGGAGAATTTCAGGAAAGCCATCGAGCTCAACAAGGGTTATGCGGAAGCCTATCTTCACATGGGGGACCTCTACCTGAGAGATGGCAACCTCGCTGAGGCCATCAAGCTCCTGAGCGAAGCGGTGGAGATACGGCCCAGTTTCCCGGAAGGGCTGAACAGGCTCGGGATGGCGTATGCAAAACTGAAGCTTTACAGCAAGGCGATCACTGCCCTCAAGAAAGCCATACAGCTCACTCCAAAAGACCCAGAGCACTATCAGACGATGGGGGAGATCTATCTCGATCTGAGAAACCTGCACCAAGCATCTTCCTGCTTCGAGAAAGCGATGGCCCTGGATCACACCATGGTCGAATCGTATATGGGGCTAGCCGAAATCTCCAGGCTTAGGGGAGACTATGAATCTGCCCTTATGATGCTGAGGAGGAGTGAAGGGATAAAGAATCTTGACTCCAAAGTCCTTGCAAGAATTGAAGAAGCGAAAACTTCCTATCTGAGAGAGCGCGAATCTTTCGCGAGTCTGATGAAAGAGCTTGATGAAGGAAAGGCCGACGCAGAAAAGGTCCGCGAACTGGCGAAACTCTTCGCATCAAGAGGAAACTATGCTGCTGCCTCTTCCCTGCTCTCCCGCTCACCCGAACTTTTCCATCAGAAGGCTATCACGGAAGAGTACGGGTACTACCTCCTGAAATCAGGACAACCTGTCGAGGGAGGCCGGCTCTTCCAGAATATCGCGGAGAAATGGGGGATGGTTGCGGGAGTTCTCATAAATATCGGCGTTGCTCATGCAGAAGCAGGAAACGATGAGGATGCGGCCGAGAGTTACTTGAAAGCGCTTGCGATTGAGCCAGAAAATCTGAACGCAACCCTCTATCTCGCCAACGCCTTCCTGCGGATGGGAAAGGTGGAAGAGGCAAGAAAGAGATACCAACAGTTCATCAATAAAGAAGGAAAAGGGCCCGAAGCCGAGCGCGTTAAGGAGATCATCAGCCTATTAGAGGAGATAAAGTGAGATATATTTTTATCACCTTTCTCCTGGTTTCGGTGATGCTGGGTGGAAATACGCTTCTGGCTCAGGATATCCAGCAGAGAAAGGGGTTCTCCGTGAAGATCACAGAGCCGGCGGAGGGAAG
>JBFMGF010000022.1 GCA_040752675.1 Acidobacteriota bacterium | reverse complement strand
CGAAGATCTACAGGATAGACGTAAAAGGATAATTTCATAGTAACACGCCTGATTAATGCCTGCGCTCCAACTCTCTGATTTTAAATAGCATACTCCATTGTGTTAAACTATGACTGTCGAACGCAGGCTTAATAGTAACCATCGTGACTTTGGTGCTCTGGAGTGCTCTTGTTGCGGTAAATGATCAGAGCAGGCCAACCCACAAAGTGCAAGCACATCCCATCAACGAAAGGATTCAGATGCTGTATCATAGAGACAACAAAGAGAATATCGAAGGCTATGAGCTTGTCAAAGACGATCGCACCCTGCTTGTCTTATGGGATGGCGATCATGATGGCATATTGAATATGTGGCAGTACTACATCAACGGCGAATCTCTGGTCCTTGTTAAAGATCGCAACAGCGATTGCAGATTAGATTGGTGGCAATTGCGCATGAGTTCTGAAGCTGGAAGACTGGCCCAGGACAATGACTACGATGGTATAGTTGATGAAGATTTCGAGATACGGTTCACCACCAAGCATTAAACGACGTCAACCATCTCGCTTTACATTGACAAATCCAAACTTTTTCCTTGTCCAGATGATATTGCATGGCATATAGTATTGATGCTTATTGCAAACATTCTAGCCTCTCAGGAAAGATTCTTCATGGAGAGGAACAGACTTATGTCAAATTCTTTAAAGACCGGTCTGGACATCCTGGCTGAAAATGACTTTCAATGCCTGAAGGGATGTAGAATAGGACTGGTCGCCAATCAATCGTCTATCACTTCTGACTTCAGATACTCCTTCGACTTACTCGTGAAATCCAAGAAAGTAAATCTGGCCGCCATCTTCAGCCCGGAACATGGTCGCTTCGGTTCGGAACAGGACATGGTCCCGGTCAAAGATCAAAGGTTCGACCCAGGAAAGAACAGGCCTGAAAGGCAAAAGAAACCCGCAGGCAAAAAAAAGAGCGCAGACACTCCGGTTCCAGTGATAAGCCTCTATGGAAAGACTGGGAGATCGCTTATACCAGACAAAAAAGCGATGGAGTCTCTGGATGCTCTGGTATTTGATGTTCAGGATGTCGGTGCGAGGTATTACACGTTCATATACACCATGTCCTTTTGCATGGAAGCCTGCGCGAAGCATGGAAAGACGATGTTCATCCTCGACCGTCCCAATCCAATAAACGGAATCAACCTGGAGGGTCCCGTTCTCAAGAAGAGCTTTTCCTCATTCGTCGGCAGATTTCCTATCCCTGTGCGGCACGGGATGACTGTCGGCGAGCTTGCTTTCCTGTTCAACGTAGAATTCGGTATAGGATGCGAGCTCAGGATAATCAAGATGAAGGGATGGAAGAGGAGGATGTGGTTCGATGAGACGGGGCTTCCCTGGATCGCTCCCTCCCCCAACATGCCGACGCTGGATACGGCAACTCTCTACCCCGGTACCTGTCTTCTGGAAGGGACCAATCTCTCCGAGGGGAGAGGAACTACGAAACCGTTTGAGTATATCGGAGCGCCCTGGATCGATCCAGAGCGTTTCACAAAAGCGCTGAAAGAGGAGAAGCTTCCGGGTGTCGTCTTCCGCCCGATCCGCTTCCAGCCAAAATTCCAGAAATGGAAAGACGAGGCATGCGGCGGCGTCCATATCGCCGTCACAGACCGAAGATGCTTCAAGCCTTTCCTGACAGGAGTCGCCATCCTCTCAGCGGCGCTTAAGCTCTATCCCGGCCAGTTTCAGTGGAGACAGGAACCATACGAGTTTGTGGATGACCGTCTCGCCATCGATCTCCTCGCCGGCTCGGACAGACTGCGACGGCAGTTGGAATCCGGGACTTCTCTGAAGAGGATCGAATCATCCTGGCAGAAAGAACTCAAGAGTTTTGCGGCAACCAGGAAGAAATATCTTCTCTATCCTTATTAATAGAGATTCAAAAGGCTCTAATGAAGTAAAGCTCCGAAATAAATGCGGTCCAGGGAGTAAACTTGAAATGACAAAGATCTTTCTGGCGGGTGGAACAGGGTTCGTTGGAAGGCAGATCACGCAAGATCTCCTCAATAATGAGTATCATGTGAGATGCCTCGTCAGGAAGGGTTCGGAATCAAAGCCTGCGGCGCCGGACCGCGTCGAGACGGCCTACGGAGATATAGGAGAGCCACATTCGCTAAAGGAAGCGATGGAAGGCTGCGGCGCGGTCATCAACCTCGTTGGCA
This sequence comes from Acidobacteriota bacterium, assembly GCA_040752675.1. Lineage (NCBI taxonomy): Bacteria > Pseudomonadati > Acidobacteriota > Acidobacteriota bacterium. Next base: position 14,922 of record JBFMGF010000022.1, on the reverse strand, counting down.
TCATCCGGGAATTCCCGAATAGAGGGATCACCTTCGAAAGACTCCATTACGAAGGGACCAGGAATCTCGTCGACGAAGCGAAGAGGCAAGGAATAAAGAAGTTCATCCAGATGAGTGCCCTGGGTGCTGATATCAACGCTCGTACGGTGTATCATCGGACCAAGGCAAGAGCGGAAGATCATCTCAAATTGAGCGGCTTGAGATACACAATCTTCAGGCCATCCATCATCTTTGGCTCCGAGGATAAATTTGTAAACCTTTTTGCCGATATGATGAGAAAATTGCCGGTGATCCCTGTTATCGGCAGCGGGAAGTACATGCTTCAGCCGGTTTCGGTGAAAAATGTCTCGGAAGGGTTCGTCAGAGCGATCGAGTTTTCTGAAACCGACGATCAGGTATACGAAGCTGGAGGGCCGGATAAGATGGAGTTCAATGCAATCCTCGACACCATTGGCAAAACCCTGGGAAAGAGGGTAAGGAAGGTTCACATTCCTTCATGGTTCTTGAAGCCTGCCGTCAAAATAATGGAACGATTCCGCTTTTTCCCTCTCACCTCGGATCAGATGAAGATGCTTCTTGAAGGGAACATCTGCGATGAGAGGAGATTCTTCGAGACCTTCAGAATCAAGCCGATCATCTTCCGGGAAGAAATCAGAAGCTACATCAAATAGATTCATTTCCCCTTCTTTCAATCAAGACCAGCAAGGGTCTTTCTTCTCCTCTTCTTATAGATGAGGTGGAAGATCAGTACCAGGATGATCGTGATCATGAAGGCAGCCAGAAGCCAGATCTCAAGTTGTCTTACTCTTCCGATGAGAAGCTCGGCACTCTTGCTAAAGCAGTAGCCAAGACTTCCCAGGAGCGTGGCCCAGAGCATGCATCCGATGAGATCGACAATTGCGTATCGGATGAAGGAAAGATGATGAAATCCCCAGAAAGCCATTGTGGCCATCCTGGTCCCCCAGATGAACCTCGACAGAAAGATGCTCCAGACGCCGAACTTTTTCGTGAAACGCTCCGCTTTCGTAGAAGCAGAGGCAATTTTCGCTCCTTTATTGAAATAGCCTCCGGCGAATCTTCCGAGGAGATAATAGAAGGTGTCCCCGACCCATCCTGCGACTGTTCCAACTATGCAAACACTAAAAAAACTCAGCAGGTTAAGATGAGCAGAAACACCCGCAAAGATCATGGTGGCGTCTCCCTCCACGGCCACTCCAACGAAGACCGCCATCAGACCATACTGTCGGATAAATTGCTCAATCATGAAGAGAGATCTTTACCAGTTCTTCATCTTCTCTTCTACAGTGAAGATGGGCTCGATGTCGACAGGAATCCCCTTGAGCTTCTCAAGCATCTTTTCGACTTCCGGAGTCATCACTGCATACTCTTCGAGTAGCTTCTTCGCCCCGTAGTAATCTCCCCTTGCCTGGATCATCAATAGTTTATTTGCAAGCGCCCTGACCGATTCCTTGATCTTGCCGAAGTCAATGCCGACTTTTTCCGAATTTGGATCATGCTTGATCCCGCCCTTCTCAAGAATGTAGTTGAACTCTAAGATGTTCGCCCTCCCATGGGCTTCCCCTATGCCAAAACGGATTGCCCTGAAGATCCCTGCGAGAAACGTAGCATAAGTCTCTTTCTCCAGTTCTTTCGGGAACTCCCCTTTATCGATGAGATACTGCGTGTCGAGAAGTCCGACGATATCAGCCTTTGCCTCTTCTATCGCAGAGTATTGTTCCTTCAGCGCCTGCCCCACTTCGGTCTTCGTGCCATCTGGAAGCGTGATGAAGCCCGGTCCGAGTCCGTGGGCGAGCTCGTGCTGGAGAACGTCGTTGAAGTAAGCGTTGAAGTTGACGTACTTCCGCTGATCTTCTCCAAGAACAATCTTAGAGATCGGCATCAGACTCTTGCCGAATTTCGCCTGGGAAACATTCTTCAACAAGACTTTCTTGCTCCCCCTGGCTTTCCTGACCCGTTCGTCGTTGGGGAGGTTGAAGGCTGTCGTCTGGACGCCTGCCTTGGTATCGCCCGCGGAGAAGACTTCGATTGCTACCCTGATCGGAGATACCGCTCCGCGATCCTTATTCTTATGCTCATCGGGAATCGGAAGATTCATCTCAAATTCGGGAAGGAACCTGACGAGCTTCTCGAGATTCTTACTCTCCTCCGGATCATTGATAGTAACGAAGGATTCAAAGGCTGCCTTGTAACCGAAGAGGGTATCCTCATAGACTTCATAGGGTCCGATCGTGATCTCGATGAGGTTGTCCTTTAGATCGATCCAATCGATGTCGCTCTTATAATAGTCGTCTTTCAGGAACGCCTTTGCCCGGCTCTTCAGATACTTCTTGAGCGAGGGATTGTCCGTCAGCTTTGCCGCTTCTCTTAAAAGCCTGGCGGCAGGCTTCAGAAATTCCGCGTACTCTCTGGAATAAGGTACGGCTACAAGTCCATCACCCCGTCTTCGTATAACTGTGAAGAGACTCTTGAACTTTTCCGCATCCTTCGGATGGTTCTTGATCCACTTATCGAACTCTTCCTTCGTCATATCCTCAGGATAGAAGTTCGCTCCCCCGGGTCTCTTCTCTTCCCCCATGAAAGGTTCCCTTTCATCGAGCCTGTCGAAAGGCCCGAAATTTATCGTGAAGTAGTGAAGGAGCTCCTTATGCGTCGGATCATCCATCTTCTGCAAGGTATCCCTCATCTCCACATTCTTGCTGTAACACTGGCGCAGGAACGCTTCATCCATCATCAATGAAGCTTCCACGAGTTTCTTTAAAAGCTTCTTATCCTTCTCCGAGAGGATTGAATCATCGAAGTCGATATTCGTCGGCGAATACCTCTCCATCTTCTTCACGACATCAAGCTTCTCACAGGCCCTTGCATCATTCATTGCCGCAAAGCCTGAAGCTACGATTAGAACGACGCAAAATAGCAAGAGAGCTGAAAGAACAGATAACTTTTCCATCTTTTTCCTCCATCATAAGAACAATGCTTCTCTCGAAAAGAAAAATCTTTATTATTATATCCCCGAAAAGAAGAAACTCAATTCAAAAGCCTCGATGACACTATTGCAAAGAGAATCGTCAGAATGAGATAATTTCTGGGAATAACGCTATTATTGGTGCAACCCGTTAATCGTTAGGAATGAGGCCATTATGAAGAATAAAGTAATTGTGATCGGGGCGGATTCGTTCGGAAGGGGAGATGAGAAGCTTGGCTCCATCCTTCTCTCGAATTTCCTGAGGATCCTTGGCGAGAGAGAGAGGGAAGATTTACCGGAAGCTATCTTCTTCTCCAATTACGGTGTCCGGCTGGTCTGTGAGGGGTCGAATAAGATCGATCACCTGAGGGTACTCCAGGAGAAAGGAGTTATACTGCTGACCTGCCGGACCTGCCTCGAATACCTTGGCCTGATGGACAGAGTGGTTGTCGGAAAAGTGTCCAGCATGGCCGAGTTCATCGAGCTGGTTTCAAAATATGATGTTGTTTCCATTTAATTAGCTCGTATATTTTAGGACAGATTTGTCATAGGAGGGAAGCCGATGAGCCTGACGTGTCACATCCGATCTCTGGTTTATATCGCTTTTGTCTCTAAATTTTTCCTGATTGCTTTAGCAGCACCTTTCTTCCAATCCTTCATAGCGCCTTCGGCAATGGCATACACTCCTGGTACGGGGAATGTCTTCACAGAGAATTTCAATGATGGTGATGATGAGGGGTGGGATAGCGGACTCGGCGGAACGGTATCCAGGTGGGGGATTGACTATTTTAATGGAAGCATGGACTACTCCGCCGATGGGTGTGCTGATCGGGGCAAGCCGCCGCTTCATGCCTCAATGCATCTTATCCATCCTATCCCTTCCGTTACCTCTTCGGTTGCCTTCTACCTATATTCCCAGGGCGGAAGCGGTTTTTACTTTTACCTGGATCTCGAACAGAGGGGATGTACCAAGCGGCTTTACCGCCTGCAGATAAAAGATGATGGATCATTAGAGTTCTGGGCCGCCGACGGAAGCGGCTCCCCCATTTTCCTGCTAACCAAATCGGCTGCCAACAAGTTCAAATTCAACACCAACCAGTGGATCCGCTTCGCTATCGAGGGGACAAGCTACCCTGTCCTGAAAGCAAGGGTCTGGGGAGGAAGCGCTCAGAGCGAACCTTCCACCTGGATGCTTGAATATGCCGACACAACTTATATGGTCGAGCGGATCAGCAAGATGACAATCGGAACAGAATCCCCATGCCTGAACTTCACATACATCGACGACATGGACCTCTTCGGAGACAAATCAAAGGGGGTCATCTCCTCCATCAAGACGATCTATATCATGGAACTTTCCCACCTCGACATTGGCTTTACGGAACCGCCGGATGAGATTGAGCAGTTCTGCAAGACCCACCTAGATCAGGTCATCCAGAATCTGAAGGCCGATCCAGCCTACATGTGGAATATCGAGTCGGTCTGGCAACTCGAGCGATGGATCGACCGGAGCACCCAGGCACAGATCGACGAGATGTTCGACTTCATCAGACAGGGACGGATCGCAGTCATGGGAGGCTACGCCAACCTCCAGTCTCACGGTAACGGGTACGAGGAACAGATTCGCACCCTCTACCCTGGATTGCGGATGGCGCGCGAACAGAACTTCCAGATAAAGACCTATCTCCAGGATGATGTCCCAGGGAATACTTTTGCCATCCCTGAGATTCTCTCGAAGAGCGGACTGAAATACTACATTGGCGGGATGAACTGCAGCTTCGGCGGCAAGACGAATCATCCTGACCATACGGAGAGACCCTTTTACTGGATCGGTCCGGACGGTTCCAGACTTCTCACCTGGTTCACCTTCGACGGCTATGCGGAGGCCTTCAATTACGGCTTTGGCTTTTTCGACAATATCAATACACTCTTCCAGAAACTGGGAGAGACTCTTCCCAAGAATGAAGAGGAGTGCTATCCGTACGATACGCTCCTTCTCATGAGGGGCTTCGACAATCACTACCAGGGGCTCTTCGTTAAGAACCTCATCGACCAGTGGAACTCCACATACCAGACCCCAAAGTTTATCCTCTGCCACCCGGATCAGTTTCTCGAAAAGATGATCGAGATCATCGGTCCAGAGAATATCCCTGCATTCGCTGGAGACTGGGGGAACGCCTGGGGAACAGGAGGACCAATCCAGGCTCATGCCACTGCCAACAACAGGAAGGCGCACAGGAACGCGAGAGAGGGAGAGGCCTTTGCAGCGGTGAGCGATGCCTATGGATTAGCCCCGAATCCGACGTCAGATATCAGATTCATGTACAGAAGGATCCTCGAATATGACGAGCATTCGGGCGGAGGAGCCGGATGGCCCGAGTACTTCACTCCAGAAGAAACGGAAAGGAACAACAGGATCCATCAGGGATATGCCCAGGATGCCAGGAACACGGCGGAGAAGGTGCTTAACGATTCCGTTGACGCCGTCGCTTCAAACATCCCGGCAACGATTGATAGCATTGTCGTATTCAACCCGCTCGCCTGGACAAGGACGGGATGGGTCAGGACCCAGCTTCCTCCGGAGATATTCGGAAAGAGTTTCAAGCTCATCGATTCTTCAAGCAGCTCTGAGATACCCTATCAGCGCTTCGAGGATACTTCATCCATCCTATTCAGAGCTTCCGATGTCCCGTCCGTGGGTTACAAGGTCTTCAGGATCGAAGACGGAACTCCCGTGTCACCTTCAGGAGGGTTCTTGAGCGCTTCCGGAAACGTCGTCGAGAACGATTACTACAGGATCACAATCAGTACAACCGATGGGAGCATCTCGAGTCTTTATGACAAGACTGCATCCAGGGAACTCGTGAACGCCTCATCGGCGTTCAAGTTCAACGGAGCCGCTTACACAACACACTCTACGCATTTCTTTGGGGGCGAATCCACGCGCGAGGACCCATCGAGCGCCGCCGTGACCGTAAAACTCAACGGGCCTCTCGCAGCGAGCCTCCTCGTGACCCGGACTGGCACGCCCCAGACCGAATCCGAGATCACTCTTTACAGATGGCACAACCTGATAGACATCAGAAACGTCTTCGACAAAAATGAAATGCCATACGTCAACTACGATACAGCTAGCAATATCTGGGCTGCAACCTTCCCCTTCGACATCCACAATTTTAATCTCAGAGCAGAATCACCGACTAGGTTTCTGGATCCACCGAATGACCAGTTCGATCGTTCTACGGTCTTCCCCCATCAGAACGTGGAACATTCCATCGTTTTCTGGGATGATTTCATCGGAGTCATCTCGGCAAGCCCGGAAGCCAGCGTGGAAGATTTCGAGCGGATGGCCAACACTGCAGCATCCTTCCCCCGGAACAACGCCGCTATCTTCCACAGGGTCAAAGTCAGATCCGATGAAGCGAAGTTCGAGGATGGCACCATCGGACCTTATGAGGACGAACCGGACACATCTCCTCTCTATACGATCCATCATTACTTCAAGACGCAATCATCGGGATTCTCAGGAATGGAAAGTGCGAAGTTCGGAGCTGAAAACTGCTCTGAAATGCCTGCCAGGATCATACAGCCCCAGGAGGGCTCGTTTCCTTCCGACAGACGTTCGTTCTTTTCCGTGGATGCACCCAACGCCTACCTTTACACGATCAAGAAAGCCGATGATGGAAACGGATACCTGCTGCGGCTTCTCGAACACGACGGAGTTTCCACGACCGCCCGCATCGATTCATCTCTAGTCCTCACAAACCCCCTGAAGGTCGATTTTGCGGAAAATGGCGGCGAAGCTCTTGCCATGGAGGAGGGAAAGATAGTCGTCCAGCTTTCCCCTTATGAAACTGTGACGATCAGAGTCCAGGCCAGTCCGCCCGGACCTATCGATCTGTTAGCAAGCAAGGCTCCAGAAATCGATGCTGTTCATCTTTACTGGAGCGGCGGGAAGGCTCCCTTCACCGTCAGGAGGAGCACGTCAAATGATTTCTCCACCGATGTCGTGACACTTGCATCTGGCATGTACGACAACTCTTATGATGATATCGGCGCCCTATCCGATGGAAACGACTACTACTACAGAGTCGAGGGAATTCAATAATCGCATAAAGGAGCCTCCATGGACATCAACGAAAAGTCGAGGGAGATCAAGATCAAGATAACCGATGATGTGCTGAAGGGAGTCTACGCTAATACGATGGCCGTGACCCATACGAGGGAGGAGTTCCTGCTTGATTTTATCAACATCTTTCCCCCCAGCGGTATAGTAAATGCCAGGGTCATAATCAGTCCCGGCCATTTGAAGAGGATCATCGCCGCCCTCCGGGACAATATGCGGAAATATGAAGAGAAATACGGGGAGATCAAAGAAGCTCCAGAGCCCGTAGCCGACAAGACCGGCTTCATCCAGTAGAGCGGGATTCAAAGCTTTTTCATCTGCTCATTTCGTGGATGATGTGCGCGGTTTCGAGCAGGATGATCTTCTCCATGGCCAACCGCACGGCGCTGGGGCTTCCCGGCAAGGAAAAGATGATCTTCCCTTTTGAAATGCCGGCGGATGCCCTGCTCATAATAGAAGCCGATTTGATCCGGGAATAGCTCAACATTCTGAACAGCTCTCCAAAGCCATCAAGTTTCTTTTCGTAGAGCTCGTCGAGAGCCTCGAAGGTCACATCCCTTTCTGATATTCCCGTCCCTCCATTGACGATGATGGCTTCTATATCATCTCTTTGCAATAACTTCTTTATCGCAGAAGATATCTTTGCCCTGTCATCTGGTACGATGAGATATGCCGAGCAGAGATGGCCATTCTTTTCAAGAAGAGAGAAGATCAGTTGGCCGCTTCCATCGTTCTTCTTCGTACGAGAATCGCTGACGGTCAAAATGGCGAATCCGATCTGTGCATGGGAACTTCTCTTATGTTCCTCGACACTCACAGCGCACCTTTGTGCATTGATAGTCTTTCCGAGTGCCTGCCCCGAGAATCAGCTCTTCGGAAGAGATTCTCGATGGAAGAACAGATTCGGTCTGGAGTCAGACCTATCTCTCCGAGTATCTCGCCTCTTCCCCCGTGTTCGATGAAGGAATCCGGAATGCCAAGATGGTAAACGTGCTCACGGCCAAGACCGATTTCGCCCAGTTCCTCACAGACCCCTTCTCCGAAGCCTCCTCTCAGAGAGTTCTCTTCAACTGTGACCATGATCTCGAATCTTGTCCGCATCTCGCGGAGCATCCGTTCATCCATCGGCTTGATGAAGCGGCAGTTCACGACTCCGGCATCGATCCCTTTTTCCTTCAGACCATCAGCAGCTTTCAGCGATGATAAAACCATGGAACCCACGGCAAGTATGGATATGTCCTTTCCTTCCCTCACGAGCTCCCATGATCCGATGTCGATTCTCTTCGCCTGCCTCTGAAGATCGAAAGCGTACGCCGTGTCTCTCGGATATCTAATAACAAACGGCGCGCTGGCATCATTAAGCGCCGTATCGAGCAAATCTCTCAACTCATTGCCATCTTTGGGCGCGGCGATGATAATACCCGGAATAATCCTCAAATATGAAAGATCGAAATTTCCGTTGTGCGTGGCGCCGTCTGCTCCAACGATCCCTGCTCTGTCCACGGCAAAGATGACGGGAAGCCCCTGCAGGGCCACGTCATGGATGATCGGGTCAAAAGCCCTCTGAAGGAACGTCGAGTAGATAGCCACGACGGGCCGTATCCCGGAGGCAACCGCACCGGCTGCGAATGTGACGGCATGCGCCTCGGCGATCCCCACGTCAAAAAACCTTTCTGGAAATTTTTTCCTGAATTCCTCCAGACCGGTTCCATGAGACATAGCTGCCGTTACTGCAATGAAATCTTTATATTTTTCGCCCATTTCGACCATCACTTTTCCAAAGACATCCGTGTACTGGAGGCACCCCTTCTGCGAAACGAACTCTCCACGTTCCCTGTCGAAAGGAGGAACACCGTGGAAGAAAATAGGGCTATTCTCTGCGGGAGCATATCCCTTTCCTTTCTTCGTCAGGACGTGCAACAGAATGGGCCCTTTCGTCGTCTTCAGCTTCGTGAGGATCGCGATGAGCTCCTTCAGGTCGTGCCCGTCGATGGGGCCGTAATAACTGAATCCCAGGGATTGAAACAGCGATGCCGGAACGAGGACGCTCTTCAGGCTCATCTCTAGTCTCCTCGTTACTTCGGTCAGAGGCTCTCCTAATCTTGGAAGTTTTTCCAGCATGTGGTAAACGTCCGTCTTGATCTTCTTGTAGGTGGGGTTCGTCGTCAGCGTCGTCAGGTAGTGCGAGATGGCTCCGACATTCCTTGAGATGGACATCTCGTTGTCGTTCAGTATAACGAGAAGGTCTCTCCTTGAATGACCCGCATTGTTCAATCCTTCATAGGCAAGCCCTCCCGTCATGGCTCCATCTCCAGTGATGGCGACTATGCGATAGTCCTCTCCGTTCAGGTCTCTTGCCACAGCCATGCCGAGCGCAGCCGAGATAGAAGTGCTAGCGTGCCCCGTTCCGTAGGAATCGTAGGGACTCTCCCTCATCTTGATGAAACCGCTTAATCCCCCATACTGTCTGAGCGAACGGAACTCTTCTCTTCTTCCGGTCAGAATTTTATGTGCATATCCCTGGTGCCCAACATCCCAGATGAATTTATCCCTCGGGCAGTCGAAGATATAGTGAAGGGCGATGCTCAGTTCCACGACACCCAGGCTGGCGGCAAGATGCCCTCCCCTTTCCGAGACGATATCGATGATGTACTCTCTAACTTCCCTGGCGACCTGTTCCAGATCTTCAATCTTGAGTTTTTTCAGATCCTCCGGGGTATTGATATTTTCCAGCAATGATGACATGCAAGTTCAAGCTCCAGGAGCCGCGTTAAATAATATCAAATCCATTCTCAAAATGCGATTTTACTTGAAGCCGGCGAAAACAGCCCGGTGGAAGAGTTTCCATATGCAGTCAACATCCTTGAAGGCAGCCTTTCTCATCCAGTACATCTGGTCGTCCATGGTGAAGAGCCCAACATTCTCGGGAAGTTCTTTCAACGCTTCAGCGGCCTCGCTGAACTCGTGGAAGGGTTCATGGGGTTTCTTGCTTTCCTTGCTGAGGTAGACTTTCTTGATCCTTTCCGAGGCTGGCCTGATGAGGTCTCCGTAGATGAATAGCCCGTCATCTACCATTAGCTGATGGACTTTCAAGAACAATCTCTGCTTTTCCTCCTTGGCTAATCGGCTGATATCGAAATAGGAGAAGATGAGATCATAGTCATGCCCGATCTTTTCTTTCCGATAATCCGTAACGAAGAACTTGAATCTTCCCTGATGGAAGATCAGACGGTTCTCGACGGCCGCCTTCTCTTTCGATGAGAGGTTATAGGAGTCAATCTTCAGATTCGGGAAATGATCGAGAAATTCCAGTTCCAGTCCTCCGCCGCTAGTTCCCAATTCGAGACAGGATCTGAAATCCGGGCGGCAGCACTTGACGAATTCTAAGATGATAGCTGCCATCTCGCTTCTGATGCTTTCCACCATGGACTTCCTTTATGATCGAGCACGGGAAGGACATTTATGAGATGCTCAGCATCCTGTCTAGCGCCAACCTCGCCTTCCGGGCTGTATCCTGCGGTACTCTGATTTCGTTGACGATATTCCCCAGCAGTAGCTGGTCAAGAACCCACAGCAGGTGCTGGGGATCGATCCTGTTCATTGTCGAACAGAGACAGACCCCGGGAACAAGCGATGTGATGAGCTTATCGGGGTTTTCGTTTCTCAGGCGGTTGACGAGATGGATCTCGGTCCCGATTGCCCATTTTGTCCCCGCTCCCGATTTCTGCACCATGTCGATGATATAGCTTGTGGAACCCGCATAGTCGGAGCGCTGAACGACATCGAGAGAGCATTCCGGATGAACGATGATCTTCATGTCGGGAAATTTCTTCCTGAAATATTCTATCTGTTCAACGGCAAATCTCTGGTGGACCTGGCAGTACCCCTTCCAGAGAATGATCCGCGCGTTCTGAATCTGTTCCCGCGTTAATCCTCCCATCTTCTCGCTGGGATCCCAGAGGACGAGCTGTTCCAGAGGAATGCCCTTCAAGTATCCCATGTTCCTCCCGAGATGCTCATCCGGGAGAAAGAATATCTTCTCTCTCTGTTTGAAGCCCCAGTCTATGACGGCACTTGCATTGCTGGATGTGCATACCGTCCCGCCGAGATCGCCGCAGAAAGCCTTGACGGCAGCCGTGCAGTTGATGTACGCGATGGGAATGATCTTCTCTTTCCCCAGGACACTCTCGATGTTATCCCGGGCTTCCTCCACCTGGTCGATATCCGCCATATCGGCCATCGAGCAGCCGGCTTCAAGATCGGGAAGGATGACCTTTTGATGAGGAGCGGAGAGAATGCAGGCGCTCTCCGCCATGAAGTGCACACCGCAGAAGACGATGTACCTGGCCTCCTTGTTCTCGGAAGCCTTTCTGGAGAGGCCAAAGGAATCTCCTCTCAGGTCGGCAAACTGTATGACTTCATCTCTCTGATAATGATGCCCGAGTACGAGAAGCTCCCTTCCGAGTTGCTTCCTGGACTCGGTTATCCTCTCGATCGCCTGGGCATCGGAGAGGAACATGTACTGTTCGGGTATTAGTTGAGTCACCATTCCGATTTAGGAAATTCCCGAAGAAAAGGAGTCACTTTACAAAGGGAGTCTTGTCATCCTTTGCCGGGCTTTTTTTCAGGAGGTCTCTTGTAAAGCTCTCTCCTTTGATCTTTTCCTGGATCTTCATCAATGCATGGATGAGGGCTTCCGGTCTTGGCGGGCAACCTGGTATGTAGACATCTACCGGAAGGATCTCGTCAATTCCCTGAACGACGCTGTAGACGTTGAACATGCCGCCAGTGGAGGCACAGGCCCCCATGGCGATGACCCATTTGGGCTCCGGCATCTGGTCATATATCTTTCTCACGGCTGGAGCAATCTTTTTCGTTACCGTTCCAGCCACAATCATGAGGTCTGACTGCCTGGGCGAGAAGCGGAGTGCTTCCGCTCCGAATCTCGCGATATCAAACCGCGAAGCAACAGCCGCCATCAACTCGATGGCACAACAGGAAAGACCCATCGGCATTGGCCACAGCGAGTTCTTCCTGCACCAGTTGATCACAGCATCGAGTTTGCTCGTCAGTACGCTCTGTTCTGCTTTCTGGTCCATCATTTATTTGCCCATTTCAAAACAGGATCATGTCTCTCTCCGCCAAGCCTGTAGAGGGCTTCTTTATCCATGAGCATTTCCTGCCGAGACGTGGGAGCAAATTCCCAGTGCCTGGTCATGAAGATTGCCTGCTCGGGACAGGCTTCCTCGCAGAAACCACAGAAGATGCATCTCAGATAATTGATCTCGAAGCTGACGGGATATTTCTCTACCTTGTTGTCGGAGGGCAACTCGCCAGCCTCAATCGAGATGCAGTTGGCCGGGCAGACGTACTGGCAGAGGTAACAGGCGACGCATTTGCGTCTGCCGAATTGATCGGTGACGAGTGCGGGAGCCCCCCTGTAATACTCCGGAAGAATCCATCTCTCTTCAGGATACTGGATCGTCACTTTCTTCTTAAAAAGATGCTTAAGCGTTACGCTCATCCCCCGGAAGATCTCCGGGAAATAGAGTCTTTCCGGTAGCGTAATCTTTCTTCTCGGGACGATCAAACCTCCTCCTGACCTTTCGAGACATGTATTATAAGAAACTTGATTCCATTTTGCCAGAAGCATTCTCTATCAACGCATGAAAAGCTTCGCCGCAGCAGGGTTATCATTGCGAGTAGTCGTCCATGACGCAGAAAATAATGATGATGTTTTCAAAAATGTTCTATGCTATCTTTTTGAGAAGATAAAACAAGGTCTTGATTCATGATTCCACTCAGAGATGAAAATCCAACGCGGACATTTCCCTTCGTTACAATAGCCATCATCGTCTCCAATGTTATCGTGTTTGGATACGAAGTGCTCCTCCCCCCGGAACTTCTCGAGAATCTCTTGCGGAGATACGCCATTATTCCCTACAATCTCGTCCATTTCAGCATCTCGACGCAACCCTCCGGATTTCCGAACATATTCACTCTCATTAGCTCCACGTTCCTCCATGGAGGGATCTGGCATATAGTTGGAAACATGCTCTTCCTGTGGATATTCGGAAATAACGTTGAAGATGCTCTGGGGCATTTCAAGTTCATCTTCTTTTATTTCATCTCTGCATCTGTTGCTGGACTTTCACAGTCCTTCACATCACCGGATTCCTACATTCCTGTGATCGGCGCCAGCGGTGCCGTCGCAGGAGTCCTGGGAGCCTACTTTGTATTGTACCCCCACGCCCGTGTAGTTACGCTCTTCTGGTTGTTCATCTTCATCAGGATTGTCAAGGTCCCTGCCCTCGTATTCCTTGCGCTGTGGTTCTTCCTGCAGGTAATGTATGCAGGAATGGGTGGGGGGATCGCCTGGTTTGCTCACATCGGTGGTTTCATTGCCGGGATATTGATGATCCTTCCCGCCTGGCTCCGCAGAAAGCACTTCCTCCATCTCTAAGATCCCACACTCCTCATCACAAAGCCATGGACTTCCTTTTCGTCGTGCGTGCGCCGCGATGCTTTTCTTAGCGACTTGCCCCTGATTTGATTAAGATGATTTCTCAAGGAGGGTGAGGAATTCATTGACCTTCAGGTGAAGCTCCTCAAGGGTTCCGTTATTGAAGATGATGTGGTCTGCTAGCTTCATGCATTCGTTGAGCTGCTGGGCCAGAAAGTTACTAGAATTTTCCTTCTCTTCTTTATCCTGGAACTCTTTCAGGCTCACACCATCTCCGATCCTTCCCCTTTGAAGCGACCTCTTAAAGCGGAGCTCAAGCTTTGAATCAACGCCGACAAGGAAAAAAGATTTTTCTTTCCTCAGCTCCATGACCTCATACGGGTTCCTTATGGAATCGACTACATCCTTTCCAGTGAGTCTCTCTCTGATCCTCCTGGCAAGGATGGAAGGGCCATACCGCGCCCTGAGATCATTCCCGACGTCGATCAGATTCTCCCTGGAACAATCCAGTCCTCTCCGTCGGGCTTCCTCCCGAATCACGTCGGAGAGGGAGTGATAGGCATATCCCTTTGAAACAAGATAATTAGCCACCTCTCCTTTTCCCGATGCGTTATGTCCTGTTAGTCCTACTATCACTGTTCATCCCAATAAAAAAGCCAACCGCAACGATTGGCTTTCCATGTCAGATTGATAATCTCTTCCTAAGTCTTCTTCACTTCTTTTCTTTTTGGGAGATAAGAATCTGAACTCCCCTGGTTTCCCCTTTTTCAACACTCTGGTTTTGTCGAACCGGCATCGAGATAGTTGCGGTTTTCCCGGCCCCGCTGGGATTTCCAGGCATCGTTGCCGTTGGCGAATTATTCCTCCTGAACATGGACAGCACGCTCCGCTGTTCGATCAGGTTTCCCGTGTCATTGCCGGCCATGGTGATTCCTGGAGCAGTGTATCCCTCATTAAACGATCCTCTGGTCAAACTCTTCTCTTTGAACTTCTCCATGGAATCATAACCGCTAGCCCACTTTCTATCCTCCCCCGGGTAACCGCTACCGGAATTCAACGATATCTGGCGGTTGAAGATGGCCGTATTGTTCGATGTCAATCCTTCCTGTGAGTCGATCTTGTCGACAAAGGCAGCGGGAAAGGCAATCTCATTCCCTTTCTCGAGCATCACATAGAGCATATTCCCTTCCAATCGATAGGAATTCACGACGAGTGCTCTTCCACTCTTGAGTCGTACGACATCGCGCGCTACAACTGGAATGGCGACAAGAACCGTTGCCAGGATGATAAAAGATATAATTCTGGTTCTCATTCCTCTGCTCCCTTTAATTAACTAAATTTTACTCTCAA
>JBFMGF010000021.1 GCA_040752675.1 Acidobacteriota bacterium | reverse complement strand
GATGAAAAGAGCGGGAAATGCGATTTTAAGCTAAAATGAATGAAAATTTCTAAATAAGGAGCAGGTCATGATGAGAAGATTGTCAATAGCCTTTCTTATTCTATTATTTTCTTCCTTTTTCTACATGAGTGCGGCTGATTCATGCGTGAATCAGACCACACAGGAAAGGATTGTCCAGGCGCTTCTCCAGAAGCATGGCGAGAGCCTGCGTTTCCGGATCGAGAGGGGAGTAAAACAGGCAGCCCAGTTCTGGAGCAAAGAAGATGGCGGTGAGGAAGAATTCGAGGCCTTCTGCAAAGAGAACTTCATCGGCGATCCGGAAATGCTAGATATCACTTTCCGCAGGCTGGAGATGTTTAATGAATCGGTAAACGGGCATTTCACTGAAATGGGGTTGGACATCACGCGGCCCCTTTCGCTTGACTGGGGAGACATCCTTCCTATCGATATGCTCACAGGAGAGTTCAATCCGGCAGCCCATCTGAACGAAGACCTGTTCAAAGGGAAGATAGCCTTCATCGTTCTTCTCAATTTTCCCCGGTACACCTTGGAAGAAAAATCTAAGCTGGGACCTCAATGGAGTAACAGGGATTGGGCTTATGCGCTGATGGGGGATGCTTTCGTCTCGCGAGTCCCTGCCAGTATTCTTCAGGATATCAGCGCCGTCATGACCAAGGCAGACACTTACATCTCCGAGTATAACATCTTCATGGGAAAGGTCGTGGATGATAAGTACCAAACTTATTTTCCTGAAGAGATGAAGCTGATCAGCCACTGGAACCTGCGCGATGAACTGAAGGCGAGATATGCCGATCCGGAAGGTCTTAAAAAGCAGAAGCTTATTTATCAGGTTATGCTCCGGGTAATTTCGCAGGAAATTCCTGAAGAGGTCATCAACAAGAACACTTACGAGTGGGATCCGCTTGCCAACAAACTGTTCCTGAATCGGAAAGAAGTTCCCTTTAAGTCCGAGCCTGACACGCGCTATGTCATTTTTTTGCAGACGCATAGGGCGATGAAGACGTTGGACCCATACTATCCTGACTTTCCGACTCACGTGAGCAGGATGTTCGACTGGGTAAGAAAGATCCCTTATGCCGAAGTGGAATCGATGTTCATAGATCTGCTTTCATCCAGACAGGTTAGGGAAACCGCAAAGCTGGTAAGGAAGAGGTTGGGAAGAGAACTGAAGCCTTTCGATATCTGGTATAACGGATTCACGGCGAAACAGTCCATTTCAGAAGAAGAGCTCAATCGTATCGTTTCTGAGAAGTATCCGACGCTGGGATCATTCGAAAAGGACATTCCAAACATCCTCGTAAGGCTTGGGTTCAGCAAGGAGCAGGCAGATTTCATCGCTCCAAAAATCCAGGTTGACCCAGCAAGGGGAGCAGGGCACTGTGCCGGCGCAGAGATGAAGATAGGCAAAGCCCGTCTCCGGACCAGGGTTCCAAGGGGAGGGATGGATTACAAGGGGTTTAATATCGCAATGCATGAGCTGGGTCACGCAGTGGAACAGACGCTTAGTCTTCACAAGGTTGACCATTACTCGGAGCACGGCATTCCGAACACCGCATTCACTGAAGCTTTTGCTTTCCTCTTCCAGACCAGGGATCTTGATGTTCTTGGACTGGAAAAAAAGAGCGAGGAGGCAGTGCATCTCAGCGCGCTGGATACCCTCTGGATGACGTACGAGATCATGGGAGTCGCGCTCGTTGACATGAGAGCATGGAAATGGTTGTACGAGCATCCGGAAGCCAAACCTGCGCAGCTCAAAGAGGCGGTGATCTCAATAGCAAAGGATGTCTGGAATAAATATTATGCAGATGTCTTTGAAGTGAAGGACGTTCCCATCCTTGCCATCTACTCACACATGATCGATTCCGTACTCTATCTGCCCGATTATCCGATCGGGCATGTCATTCAATTCCAGATGGAGAAGTATCTGGAGGGGAAGAATCTGGGAGTGGAGATGGAGAGGATGTGCAGATCTGGAAGCATCATCCCTCAGCTCTGGATGGAGAAGGCGGTCGGATTAAAGATCACGGCGAAACCGCTGCTCGATGCAGCCGATTTCGCTCTTGCCGTGATAAAAAAGTAACACTGTCCTTGTTTTTTCAACAAAGGTCTCAGGAATCGCCTAAATAGAAGATCAGGGGCAGGCACTGGATGTACGTTCATTGCCTGCCGAGTCTGCTCCAAGAGTTCCAGTCCCGCATCCGTTCTGGGCCCTGACGAGATAGTAGAATCCAATTCCCGAAGATGGGTTTTCCGTATCTGTTGTATGAGCATCTGGAAGATTGTTGGCAAGGCAGGAGGCGCGCGAGATACTGCCATCCGAGAGCAGGTCGTTCAGGAAACCGCGCAGAAGATCGAAGACAGTGGAGGAACCGGTGAGAGGAGAGATGTCCTCCCATAAGATCGTCTCGTGATCCTTGAGGAACTCTAGCTTTCGCACTTCCGGGGGAGCGATGGCCAGTGTGTCGTTGGAAGGGGCACAATCGCAGCTATCCGGCATCCGATCACCGTCCCCGTCGGGGATCCCCTTGACGGCGGCCAGAGCATCCACGAGGCCGTGTCCGAAGAGGTTGTTTGGTTTGTCGGAAGGACCGGTGTCGCCGCAGCGCTGGGGCCATGGCATGTTCACCTGTGGGTTGGCGGATGCCTCAATGATGCAGCGGGTCGTTTCTATGAGACCGGTCATTTCAGGTCTTGCTGCCCAGAGCAGAGCCACGGCCCCCGCAACATGAGGCCCTGCCATGCTAGTCCCGCTGAATGAAGCATAGTTAGCGTTACGAACGCTCGAGCGGACATTGACTCCAGGGGCAGAGATGTTTGGTTTGAGTCTGTTGCTTCCATCAACGGTAACGGGACCGCGACTGCTGAACAGGGCAAGAGACGTGGATGAATCTGTGGCTCCAACGGAGAACGATTCCCCATAGATGGCGGGAGGGTCGGACACCGTCGAACAGAATGGACCGCTGTTGCCTGCGGAGACGGCTGGAAAGATCCCGGCTGCATTCAAATTGGCGAAAGACTCCTGCAATGAATCGGGATCGCACCCCTCGGATGGAGGGCATCCCCAGGAATTGTTGATTATGTGCGGCGCAAGATCGGCTCTACCTGACGAGGCGGCATCAAATCCGGGAGGGTATGGCGTCAGGAAAAATTCGTTGCATTCGATGTAGCGGGCGGGGGTTCCAACGCCATGGTCCATGTTGCGGCATGCTATCCATTTAGCCCCGGGCGCAACGCCTATCTGATTTCCCTGGCCATCATCACCCGTCATCGTCCCTGTCGTATGTGTCCCGTGATCATTATCGTCGATCGGTTCAGCTCTATCTTCAATGGAATCGTGCCAGTTGTATGAATGATCTGCCGATGTCCCGTTCCACCCTCTGTATTTTCCTTTCAATGCGGGATGGTCCCATTCAACGCCGGTATCAGCGCTTGCAACGACGATCCCTTCTCCATGGACCCCGTATTCCTGCCAGACCTTGTCGGCGTGGATTGCCTGGATTCCCCATTCTACGCCCAGGAAGGAACCCGATGAAGATGGAGATTCTGGAACCGGAAGCACTTGTCTGATATGAGGGTTCCCGACGATCTTTGCGACCTCGGTTTGTGAGGCAATCCAGTTGGCGAGCGTTAAATCCCCTCTGACGAGAAGCGCATTGATGATGAAGTATGACCTGACCGTAATCCCTTTTGACTCCAAGTGATCGCGTAGCCTCTTCTGACTCTTTTCCGATATGTTTTTTAGAAGGGATACTACGATCTCCTTTCGTGAGATTGGATCGAGACCTTTAGGTAACTGATGCAAGGGAGCTTTATCTTCAAAGATGACGATCATCTCTGCCGGACCCTTTGCAAGCTCGCGACCAAGCCAGGGAGATATTTTCGGGGAGATCGGCTCATCCATTGAAAAAGAGAGATTAAAGCAGGAGATCAAGGAAAAAGTCATAATTAAAAGGGTGGATCGGAACAGTTTTGAATTCATATTCCTTTTCCTCAACTTTCTTCAGACCTTATATATACAGCGCATGTAAAGCCCTCGTCAAGCTGAAAGGCGAGTGAAAAAGATCAAGGAAGAAGATTAGCAGGGAGGCTCATTGATTGAGGAAAGTTATTGAGCCTCACGCATCTCTTCCCATGGCGGGAGAACGCGAAACAGCACGTATAGGATGATAAAAGGAAGGAGTAGAAGAAAAAGCGACATCAGTAAACCTTCCAATCCTAGAAATGTCATCTTGTATGCGGTGAGACCGCTGAAGCTCTTGGAAAACAGCTGCCCTCCTATCACAACGTTCCAACGCGTTGAAAAAATGCCCACTTGAACCAGAAGCGCAGAAAGGAAATAAACCTGCTTTCTTAATTCGTCGGGTGCTTTGAACAGTTTGACGCCTGCAATGGCAAGAAGTGGAACGATCATGCCGATCAGGAGCTGAATGACTATCAGGCTCACGAACAGCTTTCCCATCACCAGCTCGGACAGGATGTGGATTGACTCCTCCGATTCATAGATCCTATGGATGAAATCCAGTGCCTCCAGCGAGAAATCTATAATCATGACATAGAAAAGATAACTGGCCAGTTTGTTCAGACATGCCATATCGATCTCTTTCCCGCGCATAGGAGTGACCACCATGTAGATGAGCAAAACT
The DNA here is from genome assembly GCA_040752675.1 of Acidobacteriota bacterium. NCBI lineage: Bacteria > Pseudomonadati > Acidobacteriota > Acidobacteriota bacterium. The sequence goes on along the minus strand of JBFMGF010000021.1, from coordinate 2,942 downwards.
AGAGCAATACCCGAAACAATGGCTGAAAAGAGGAAGACGATCGGCATGAGAACGCTGGACCACCAAGGATTCGCTTTGATGGAGCCGAAGATGAACCCGACATAACCGTGCAGTAAAAAGGCCGATGGGATGCCGATGATTGTGATCAATTTGATAGCTTTCCTGTCGAATGTGAGAGATTGCTCCGAGGCGTCGCTCGAGAAGAGCGTGATGAGCTTATGGAACCATTTCTTGATCCCGGATTCCTTCTTTTCCCAGAGGATTATGTCTCGTCTGTAATCGAACCAGATCTCCAGGAGCAGAACGGCCATCAGATACCACGCATATACGAATCCAAACATCGCCATGGCAGACTTGGTGTTAGGAGTTAGGAAGATTTCAAAAGATTTTTCCGGATGCCCGAGATGTGTCAGGAGCGGCAGGGGCGATACAATCAAAAAGGCCAGGGCGGTCAGCAGTGCCATCCTGTATGTCGCCTGCACTTCCCGTACGTTGAATATTTTGACAAGCGAAGCGAGGATGAATGCTCCCGCAACCAATCCTGTCAGATATGGATACACCACAATGAGAATCCCCCAGTGGAGCTCGATCTCATTGGGGTAGATGTATCCGCTAACTTCTTTTAAGATCGGCATCAAATGTCGAATTATTTCTTCCAAGGCTATCGTACCTCCATATCGAAGTTGGCGTAATAGACCTTTGGCTCGGTGTTCAAGGATGGCTTGAGTACAGAGATCTTATTCATCCGCATGAAGCGAACCAGTGGACTTGCTTTCTTTTCAAGCTCGCCGAAAATACGCGCCTGGGTCGGACAGACTTCCACACAGGCAGGCAGCTTCTCTTTCACTATTCGGTGATAGCAGAAGGTGCACTTGTCTGCTACCCGTTTTTCAGGATGAAGATAACGGGCACCGTAAGGGCATGCCTGAATACAGTATCTACAGCCGATGCAGTACTGTGAGTCGACGAGAACGACACCATCAGGCGTCTTGAACGTTGCTCCGACTGGACAAACCTGCACACATGGCGGTTTGTCACACTGGTTGCATATCTTGGGCACAAAAAAATTCCGCACCAGGTTTTTTTCGGGAGCTGACCCAGGTTTGAAGCCGTCTGCAGCTCCATTTGGACTATCGATGGCTACTTCACCATCCTCGAAGATACGGTAGCGTTCCACCCAGGTCCGGAAGAAGAATGGCTCCCGTGGCACGTCGTTCTCCAATTTGCACGCATTGGCGCATCTTCCGCAGCCTATACATTTGCTTATGTCGATCCCCATCCCGTAATAATGCTCAGATGGGGCATATCCATTTGAGTAAGTCCACGCGGCACCTTTCTTATTTTCTCTGGCAAACAGAAATTTCGGGACGAGAAGCAAAACGCATGATGAACCAAGAGTCTGAATGAAAGTGCGTCGATCAGGGAGTTTTTTGCTCGATTCTTTTACCTTGTACTTCATCTCGCCTCCGGTAGATGGGGATAATGGCATTGCCAGCAGACGTATCGAACATTGTGTGATGCCATATCTATCCGTGGTATTCCTTTGTCGGCAGGAGCATCCTGCGCGTGACAGCCTCCGCAAAATTCGCGTGTTTTTGGTTTGCCCGGCAATACTTTTCGTGGATTGATCTTATGCTCTTCAGGCGTTTCATGACAGCGCATGCATGGTACATACACATGGTGTGATAGAGATTTTGTCCGGGCGATCTCAGCATGGCAGGCAGTGCATTCTGCTGGCGCTTGAGGAGGTTCCGGATCATGAGGCTCATGACAGGTGATGCAAGGTTTCATGGGATTGTGCGAAGCCGAGACGATCTGGGGGAACCCCGTCGGCCTGGAAGGAAGATATTCATGGCACACAGGGCAGTATCCTCGCCCAGTGGGAGCCTCCAGTTCTGCCGTATCCGTGGTTTCTGCATGTGTAAAGGCAGGCCCATGACACACTTCGCAGGAAACGTTCTGGTGAAAACCACCGCGCTTGGTCTCAAAAACATCCTCATGGCAGTCATAACAAGCTTCCTGACCTGCATAGTGCATTCCCTGTGCAATTATCTCCTCAACAGCAGATGCGCGGTAATGACCATATTTCCCAAAATCAACAGGGATCAGAAAAGAACGAACGATAAGAAACAGCACTGCAAATATTGCAGCGAGGATGATCAGCCGCTGTAATTGTTGCGGGATTCTTTTCCATTTCACAAGCATGACTTCCAATTTTGGCTTTCTCATATTTCCCGATTCCTCACCAAAATGCTTGGACCTGCACGGTTACTCAGATCGGTCAATGCAACTTCAGGAATCCCCTGTATCTGTATTCCTTGCTATTCGCAAGAATTTTGCTCTTGCCGAATTGAGCAAAATTCTTTTCGCTTTATAAATGTCAGTATTATAATTTGCGGGGCGATTCGATATTATGCAGGCCTACACTTTCAACGATATCAAAGGACTCTTTAAGCTTGGCCAGAGCTCCTTTTTCGATCTGCCGGATCCTCTCGCGGCTAAGATTTAGCTCGCTGCCAACCTCTGTATATTTCATGTCCCCGTAAATCCGGCTCATGACCACTTTCTCTCGCGAGGATAAAACCTCAAAAAATAAGGGAAGCAAGGTGCCTCCATCAATTGAATAATCCGGATCGCGGGGCTGGCCGGGCAGAAGATCATATAAAGTAGCGCCGTCTTTTTCTCCGCTATAGAGGGGGGCATCCAAAGAGGATAATTTTTGGCTTTCTTTCTGATGTTTGGTGACCGCTTGCCTAACAGAGGACCAGACCCACCAGGTCGCATAGGTTAAAAACTTAACTCCCCTATTAAAGTCGGTTCCTATCCAAAAAGTGTACATGAGAACTGAGAGCAAATAAAATGTAGAAACGCATCGGAAACTCTGATAGAACTCCTTTTATTATTAACACTTAACAGAAAGGAGATCAGAGACCGATGCGCAT
>JBFMGF010000020.1 GCA_040752675.1 Acidobacteriota bacterium | reverse complement strand
CGTTATTTTCTCTCCATCAGCCCCCAGACCATGGATCCATTGCTGAATCTCTTCCTTATTCTGATTTCAACAAAGTTTTACATTCTACCAGATGAAAGCTTGCATCAACAAGATCATTCCATCTGGAGGCTTTCGAGAAATTGCCTTTTTCCAGAAATTGGAAACACAATTTTCATGATTTGCTCGCTGGAGATTGTCTTTTTCCCTCTCAGAAAGCGTCGATGTCTATATGACGCTCTCTTTTTTCACTTTAATCCTGTTCAGAAGAAGACTCCTCCATCTCTGCATGCACAATAGCGGTACCGTGATCCTGGTTATGCGGCTTGCTTGATGAGAGACCTCAGGTCCTCCCTCTGGTTTCTCCTGATCCTCGCTAATGCCATGGACAGCATCACCACCAGAGCTAATCCGGCCTTCAGCGTCATCTTCGCTTTCCCCCTCACAAAATGGCGCTCAAAACCAAACGATCCGTCAATCCGGCTGTTCACTCGTTCCACGGCCGTTCTGCCGTTGTAGATCCGTTGCCACTTGTAGCTGCTCCTGGCGATGGGCACGAAGATCCGCCGGTCCGTCGCAAGCGCGATTCGCACGATCTTCCCTTTCCCCTCTTTCGAACAGACCGCATATCCCCTGCATTTCACCCCATAGGCCGATGCGGGACATTTGTATTTCAAACTCTCTCTGTCTCTCTCAAACCCGGAGAAAGCCATCTCATGCCGCTCATCGCTCACCGGACAGTGACAGTAAACCGTTACCTTGTAGTCATACACAATGTTGTCGGCCTCGTCCGTGCGGAGAGGCTTTGTCTCTTCTCCATCCTTCCATTGATTCCGTATGTCGATGACCGGTTTGATCCCATACCGATCATAGAGGATCTCTTCGTGAGGTCCGCTGTCATAGGCCTTATCCCCGGCAAGCGTCTCCATCCCTTCCCCAAAATGCTTCTCTTGAGCTTCTTCCACCATCGGCAGCATCTCATCGATATCTCCTCTCGTCGCTTTCGTCACCCGGTATCCCACCGGCAACTCATACGTCGTGTCCACCAGCAGGTGGAGCTTATAGCCAAACCAGGACAGAACCTTTTCCCAGACACTCCCATCCGCTCTCTTCCCCCGATACGTCTTATGCCCCCAGTCCGCCTCAGGATCTGAGCTCTCCTCAGGGTTCTTCTTCCCACAGGCATAGCTCTCTATCTTCTTACTATCGATGGCCAGGTTCCTGCCAAAACCGGGCAGTTCCTTCTTCAGCTCCTCGATCAAGCCATCGAACATCCGATCGATCTCCTGCTGCCTCTTGAGCAGCTTCTTCAAGAGCGACGAATAGGCATCTTTCGAGGGGACTGCCTTTTCCCCTCCTAAGGGCTCAAAACCGCACACCTCTCTGAGCTCCCCATTCCTCCTCAGCTCTCGCCGCAGCGCTTCGATCGAGGGATGTTGATAGACTATCCCCGCAAGAATGCTGTTCCACACCGCCCGGATCGGATAATCATCTCGCCGTCCCTTCCTCTCCTCTTCCAGCATCTTCATCAACTCCTCATCCGGGAGAACCTCCAGCACCATCGTGAGGCGCTCTAACTCCCCACTCGTTTCTACATCCTGCCATCTGAATATTTTTTGTTGTATAATCTTGGCCACGGGTACGATTTCTCCTTTCTTGTTCTATTTCTCATGAATCAAATTATACAAGAAATGGAAGTCGTACCCTCTCTCTTTTTTGGGGTGAATATTGAGATTCTTTCTATCGATAGAGCCTTGTCATCAATCTTTTCAAGGTTGTTCCTGGGGGAATCTCTTTCTTAGATTATCTGCAAGGCAAGATGTTTCATGAGGTTAGAAATTTCTCTATTTGCTCGGTATTATATCGTTTCTATATAACTCCCCACCCTTGAAATCCTCACAAACTGTCCATCGGGCTGCGAACGCCCTTCCCACCGCGATTCAGAACATGGGTGTAAATCATCGTCGTCTTGACGTCCTTGAGGCTTAGGAGCCTGTCGGAATATTATATTTTTCACTAAAATGAAGTTCACTAGCGACCATGGCCATCCACAAGAGGAT